>CANJZR010000449.1 GCA_947479075.1 Planctomycetaceae bacterium | reverse complement strand
CAAGTTAAAAACGTGCCCCACGAGCAGCGAGAGCCAGAACAAGACACCGGCCTCTGATACTGGAGATTGCCAAGCATCGGGGATAAGGTAACTACCCACCTCGACAGATTCGAACCGGTACTGTTGTCGGCGGCGTTTCTGGGGAACTTGGCAGCAACATGAAAACATCGGCACTGCGTGCATTTCGAAAAAAGCTGGCTGAGAACCTCCCCGTGTATGGGCTCTGGGTGACGCTGGAAGCACCGACCGTTACGGAAATCGCGGTGGCGATGGGCCTTGACTGGGTCGTCATTGACGCTGAGCACGGGCACCTCGACTGGAAAGAAATTGTCGAGCATCTGCGGGCAACGGTCCGCAGTGAGACCGTCGCACTGGTCCGTGTGGCCAGCCTCGACTCAGCTCTGATCAAGCGTGCCCTAGACATCGGAGCCGATGGCGTCGTCATCCCCTGGGTTGAGTCGGCCGACCAGTTCCGGCAAGCTGTGTCGTACGCGCGCTATCCGACGGAGGGAACGCGAGGTATCGGGGCGGAACGAGCCACCTGCTGGGGGCAGTGTTTTGCCGAACACACAGCTGAGGCCAACGAGAACGTACTGGTCATCCCGATCATCGAGACGGTCAAGACCATGCGGCAAGTGCCGCTGATGACCCAGGTCGAAGGAGCCGAGATGTTCTTCTTCGGCCCGGCGGATTACTCAGCCACGGCGGGATACCGCGGCCAGTGGGAAGGTCCAGGTGTGGCTGAACAGATCCTGTCGATGAAGGATGTCATTCGTCGGGCGGGGAAGCATTGCGGGCTGATTGCCTCCAGCGAAGCCGACCTCACAGCTCGCACCGACCAGGGTTTCCGCATGATCGGTTTGGGGATGGACACCGGGCTGATGATCCGATCACTGCGTTCGGCACTGCAGCAGGTCAAGCGATCACCCACCCTGCGGGCCTCTCTCGAATCACAATCGACGCCCACGGCTCCACTCGAACGTCCTCCCGAGTCGATGCGTCCTGACCGAAAAGAGGTCATGTGTCCCATCGGCTCCGGAAATCGAATCGAACTCAACCCCGGTGTGATGTTTGAGTGTCTCGTCGGCGGACACAACAAGGCCCGCAACCTGACGACCGGCTGGGTCACATTCGCCCCGAGTGCCGCTCTGCCCTGTCATTCACACACCTTCACCGAATCGATCACGCTGTTGTCCGGATCGGCGTCGGTCGAGGTGGAGGGGCGCATCTACCACCTCAAACGCATGGATAACCTGGTGATTCCAGCTGGTCTGGCACACACCACTCGGAATGTTTCCCAGAAAGAGCCGCTGGTCCTGCAGGTGGCCATGGGCACCGACAGCCCCAGCCGAACGCTGGTCAACCAGTTCTTCTCGCGACGGACCATGCCGGACGATTCGACGGGTGTTCCGGGAGCGGAGCGGGTCAATCGGTTCGCCACAGCCCATCGATTTGCTGCGGCCCCCAACACCGAGTTCATCGACTTCTTCAACGAGACGCTCGTCCCCGGCATCGAGATGAGCGGAGGGTATGGTCTCTTTAAGCCGGGTGGACGGCTGCCAGCTCACGTGCATGACTTTGATGAGTCGATCTGCATCATCTCCGGCTCAGCCACCTGTATCGTCGAGGGTCGTCGCTACCGGATGAGCGATGGAGCCACCGCACTCCAGCCGCGCGGCCGCGTGCACTACTTCATCAACGAAACCCAGGACACAATGGAGATGCTCTGGGTCTACGCGGGCCCGATGCCCGAACGCATCATCGTGCAAGAACAGTGTGCTACTGAAGAGGGTGATCCATGGCGTCCGTGACTTCCCGTTTCCGCATCGACCTGACTGCCGACTTTTACGACGAGCAGGGACAGCTGCGCTATGAGGATGTCGGCCTCGGCAGTTTGTCGACGGTCTCCGGGATCGAGATCAGTCGTTTCCGTGAACATCGACAAGAGATCGCCTCTGAGCAACTCACCGGGGTCCAGGGGGTCGTTGTGCTTGCGCCGCGAGTCACAGCGAAGAGCCTGGAGAATGCCCAGGACCTCCTGGCAATCGCCCGCTTCGGCGTGGGCTACGACAGCGTCGATGTCGCGGCGTGTACCGCCTCGGATGTTGTGTTGTGTATCGCGGCAGGTGCAGTCGACCACTCTGTGGCCGAAGCCACGGTCGGCTGGATGCTGTCGCTCACGCATCACATGCAGATGAAGGACCGCATCGTCCGCGAAGGTCGGTGGAACGACCGTGACGGATACATGGGGAGCGAGTTGCGGGACCGGACACTGGGCATCATCGGATTCGGCGGGATTGGTCGGGCCGTGGTACGCCTGCTGTCGGGTTTTCGCATGCAGAAGCCACTTGTGTTCGACCCCATGTTGACGCCAGCCCAGATCGAAGCGGAAGGGGCACGTCCAGCCACGCTGGATGAGTTGCTCTCTCAATCCGACTTTGTCTCGCTGCATTGTCCGCTGAACGACCGCACTCGGAATCTGATCGGCGCCCGGGAGCTGTCGCTGATGAAGTCGAATGCGTATCTGCTGAACACCGCTCGCGGTGGAATCATTGAAGAGGATGCCCTCTATCAGGCCCTTAAATCCAGGCAGATCGCCGGAGCCGCATTGGACTGCTTTATCGGCGAGCCATTAACAAGGCCACCACGCTTTGCGGAACTGGACAACGTGATCCTCGCCCCGCATTCAATCGCCTGGACGAATGAACTCTTCCGAGACATTGGCAGCTCGGCCTGCCGCAGTCTCAGCGATCTGGCACAAGGTCGTCGCCCTCATGGGATCGTCAATCCCGAAGTGTTCGACCGCCCGACCTTTCAGAAGAAATGGGACCGCCTCCGACTTCGATAACGGACGTCATTCGTTCCGCTTTCATCACGATGAAATCCCTCACTGTTAAGGACCAGTCATGCCTCGAAAACTGTCCCTGCTGTGTTTCGGTTTGTGGTTGTTCAGCCTCGCGAACTCAGGCTCGGCGGAAGAGTCGATCGTGCCGCCGGGTGCCAAGGTCGAGAAGCTGTTTGAGTCGAAGGTGCTGACGGAAGGAGTGTCAGTTGCTCCGAATGGCATGGTCTACTTCAGTGAGATCACGTTCTCGCATGTTTCGCGGGATGCGAACGGAGCCATCGAAGCGGGCCACATCTGGAAGTTCGACCCGACGTCAGGCCAGACCTCGATCTTTCGTTCCCCCAGTGGCATGTCGAATGGAATCAAGTTCGACGCTCAGGGAAACATGCTCGTGGCCGAAGGAGCCGACTATGGAGGCCGTCGAATCACTCGTACCGACATGAAGACTGGCAAGGCATACATCGTCGCCGCCATGTTTGAGGGCCGCCCACTCAACTCGCCCAACGATGTGACGATCGACGAACAGGGGCGGATCTACTTCAGCGATCCACGTTATCTCGGTTACGAAGGGATCGACCAGGCCGTACAGGCGGTCTACCGTATCGATATCGATGGCTCGGTACACCGAATCATCACCGATGCGGGGAAGCCCAACGGCGTGTGTGTCTCGCCAGATCAGAAGACTCTCTACGTCGTCAGCAACGACAACGGAGCCACCAGCATCGACCGCCTCGCAGGCCCCGCAGCTCAAGCCGACAAGGTCAAAATCCCTCTCAAGAAAGGGGCCATGACGCTGATGGCGTATGACCTGGCTTCGGATGGAAGCGCGAAGTTTCGAAAGACACTCGTCGACTACAGCCCCGAAGATGGCCCCGACGGTCTCATCTGCGACAAGGACGGAAATCTGTATGTCGCCACTCGGACCGAAAAACGCCCAGGCATCACTGTCTACTCGCCCGAGGGAAAAGAGCTCGCCTACATTCCGACGGAGATCCCGACCAATGTCGGGTTCGGACGGGGAGCAGACAGCAATCTGCTCTACATCACAGCTGGAAAGGCCCTCTACCGGATTCGATTGAACCGAGAGGGATAT
>CANJZR010000448.1 GCA_947479075.1 Planctomycetaceae bacterium | reverse complement strand
TCCATACGCGCTCAGCACACTCGCCAGTGGATGAATCACCACCGACCGCATCCCGAGCTCGCTGGCCAGTTCGCACGCGTGTTGTGCCCCAGCCCCACCGAATACAGCCAATGCGTAGTCTTGCGGGTCGTACCCACGCGACACGGAGATTCTCCGGATCGCACGAGCCATGTGGCTGTTGGCAATGGCAATGAGTCCCTCAGCCAGCTCTTCCGGTGAGAGCGAATACCCCGCCTGTTCCTCGATCTGCTGAGACAGCTCGGCCAGCCGGGACTGCGCAGCTGCAAAGTCGAGCGGAAAGGGAAATCGCATGGCAGCGATTCGACCCAGTACCAGATTGCAGTCGGTGATGGTGAGTGGGCCGCCGCGACCGTAGCAGGTCGGGCCCGGATCTGATCCCGCGCTCTCTGGCCCGACCGTCAGCTTCACGCCATCAAAGCCGCAGATGCTTCCTCCCCCGGCTGCCACGGTCTCGATGGCCAGCGTGGGTGATGCAATGCGGACACCCGCCTTGCGGCTCTCGTACTCCATCTCGAAACGGCCATCGAACCGCGACACATCGGTACTCGTACCGCCCATGTCGAAGCCGATCGAGTGAGCGAACCCGGCTCGCTGAGCTGTCGTTGAGAAGCCGATCGCTCCACCGGCGGGGCCCGAGAGAACGCTCTCCTTACCGCTGAACCGATCCGCTGAGACCAGCCCGCCGGATGACGTCATGAGCAACAACGACTCGGCTCCGCCGCCCAATCGCTGTTCGATGCGTTCGACGTACTGCCGCAGAATCGGATTCAGGTAGGCGTCCAGAACCGTACTCTCGGCCCGTGGAACGATCTTGATGGAGGGCGACACCTGATGGGACAGCACGACCTCGCGAAACCCCACCTCGCGGGCCATCTCCCCCACGATCAACTCGTGAATCGGATTGCGATAGGCATGCAGCAAGGCGACTGCCAGTGATTCCACCCCCCGCGACTTCAACACACACAATTGATTGCGTGTCAGTTCGCGATCGACAGGCGTGAGAACAGACCCATCGGAGGACAGTCGCTCGTGGATCTCCATGACATGCGAAGTCAGAGGAGCGGGCTTGCGGATACTCAACTCGAACAGATGGGGGCGGGACTGATCACCGATCAGGAGCAGGTCACCGAAACCCTGTGTCGTGACGAAGCCCACAGCTGCGCCCCGCCGCTCGAGGAGAGCGTTCGTGCCACGCGTCGTCCCCAGACGCACTTCACACGGAGGAATCGCGTCGCCAGCTGCGAGTCCGAGGAGATGGCGAATTCCGAGGACGGGAGCCTCATCACCTGTTGAGACTTCGTAGGCCACTCCGCGACGAAGAGAAGAGGGGAGCGGAGGGCTGACGGTTAACGCCCCGTTTGCTGCGTTGTGCCGACTTACCGTGAACTCGGCCTCGTGCCCCGAAAAACGCAGGGTCGCCCCGTCCCAGAAACCGGGCGGATCATGACTACGGGCCGGATCAACGATCGTACTCGTGTCGATGACATCCGCGACAACGCCCTTGGTCTGACCAGAGCTCAGGGTCTTGAACACCCTCAGCTGGCCATCGGGGGCAATGCCGACGCAATCGGTAAACGTGCCTCCCACATCAATGGCAAATCGCCACGGGGGCTGGGCGGTGCGTCGGGCCATGGGCTCGTCCGACATCATCGACTCTCATCAATCTGCGGAAGGCTCGAGCAACGAGAGCCTTCCGGTCGCACACGTCCACAGGGGAGGAACTACATCCGGACGTACCACTTCCGCCATTCCAGGAATCGGCAGACCCCGTAAATGATCGCGATGTGTGCCAGCAAGGAAGCGATGGCCCAGGATGCCGGTGCGTCTCCGTCAAATCGAGGTGGTGTCTCGAATTTGCCGAATACGGATTCCAGGAGGCTCACGAACTTTTCCTGATTGCCGGGTGATCGCAGGATCATGCCAGAGACGGATTGCATCATGTACGCAATCAGAGCGTTGGTCCCTAGCGTTCGAAACACCCCGATCTGAATTCCGGCGAGATCACTGACGACATAGAAAATCGCCATGATGATCATCGACAGTCCCCCGGCATACGCGGTGTATGTCCATGACCCGGCTCTCTGGCTCATCATCCAGTAGTTCCACTGACGGAGTTTCGGGTAGATCTCGGGATTCGGATTCTCTTTTGTGGGCTTGGGCTGGACGGCTGGTGGGGGGGGGACGAACGGCAGCTCTGGAAGCGTCAACTTCGCCAGCTGACGACGCTCAGCGGAGGGGTTCACCGGGTCAATCGCCAGCTTGGCATCGGCCGGACCATACCACGCGGGGAACGAACCATCCGCGTTCTTCATCGGTTCGACATTGTAGAGCGTCGTTAATGATGAGCAGAGCCACGCAATCGCAGCCACCAGCGTTCCCCAGCCGACAAGACGCAGAACAACTCCTGTACTGCTGAATCCCGACCGCATGATGTCGCAGGCAAACGTTCCCAGGATGGCGGAACTGGTCCACGTCAGGAAACCGAGGGGGCCACCATCGATGCCTCCTGGTGACCCATCGGCGCCATTCGTCCAGAAAAAGTTGAACTTCCACGACAACCAGACATGCACCAACCCGGAGACGAGCATGTAGGCAACTCGTACTGCAGCTGACTTTCCGACGACTGGAGCAATCCACAGCCCGGTGATCGCAATATGGAGCAGCGTCTGCATCCAAGTCCGTTTGGTCAGGACGCCCAGCGTGGACCAGACCCCGACTTTGTTGATCTGCTCGATGATGGAACCAATCTCATCGTGCGAGTAATAAATGATCGCGACGAGCGAGAGTCCGATAAACCGCCGGATGATTCGCTTCCAGCGCGTGGCGGGATCAGCCAGGGCCATCTTGGCCGCACCGAGTTGCATCGCAAAACCGACCGCAAACAGAAACTGCGGCATGATGGTGTCGGCATAGCTGCAGTAATCATGGGTGTGCTTCAACACCCGCCAGCAGTTCTTGTAGCTCCCGTAAAAATTCACGAGCAACATGCCCACAACGGTGTATCCGCGGAACTGATCGAGTGAAGTCAATCGTGCGCGGGCGGGAGGTGTGGCCTCTGACATGCCAGATATCCAATCGTCGTGGTGATCGAAGGTTCGAACGAACCGATCGAAGTGCATGAACAAGGGAGCGTAACGAGAGCCAGCCCCCGGGGCAGGATCACAGGATAGCTCCTGTGCGACAAAAACTCATCTTATGACCACAAATCGAGAGAGCCGACCAAATCAGATACAGACATTTCTGCCTTTGCGGTTCACGGCATCAGTGGCTTCCCCATAGCGATTACTTCCCAAACACCGCTTCCGTCGGCGCGGCGAACTTCGCGGGGAGCGGGAGGGTGGCGAACGAGTCGTCGTCGCCCAGTCGGAATTGCCAGCATCCTGCGAGGGAGAGCTTCTCGTCGTCAAAGTAAATGGCCGGATTCCTGAACGCCAACCCGCCCGGTCCTTCCAGATTGTCGATGCGGACCGCCAGGAGATGGACCTCACCGGGGGTGATGATTTCCGCAGGAATCTCAACGAGGACACCGCCCGTTTCCAGTGGGGCTGGTGCAAATGAGACCTCCGTCGCTTCGACTTCCTCGCCTTGGAAGAAGACGTGGATCTCGTTGTCCTCCCGCGTGCCCAGCCGCAGGTTCAGTTCGCGTTCCTTCCAGTTTTCGGGGACGCGGACCATGCACCGATACCAGGCGACCCCGTCATATTCCTTCAACTCCGGGATGCCCGACTCTTCCCAGTCCCCGGGCACCTGGATCGGGCTCCAGTGCGAGGTCAGATCGCGCCCGGCCGACTCGGGCATCGTCTCTGGAACTTTTTCGGTAGCGGCCCAGTGAAGTGCGTTGAAGAGCAGCCGGTTGAACGTCGGGTTCAGGAAATCCCCCGGATGTCCGAGTGACGTGTAGAAGGATCGGCCCCCGTCGGCCC
>CANJZR010000447.1 GCA_947479075.1 Planctomycetaceae bacterium | reverse complement strand
CAACGAGATCGCCAAGCTGCTCACGCTGCTGGCCGAACAGGACAACGAGGACTGCCGCTCGGCAGCCCGTTCGTTGCTGTGGTCCATCGCCGATCTCAGTCAGACCGGTGGGCTCGACGCCACCAAGCGTGCAGCCCTGAAGACCGAATTCGCGCCGACGTTCGACAAGGTCAACCAGACCGGCGAGTCACACCCGCTCTACGTTCCGGCCACCCAGTTGCAATGCACGTGGGGAGATGCGAAGGCCATCACAGCTGTCGAGAAGATGCTGGCGGGAGCCACTGACGATCCACACCGGATAGGCTGTCTGCGTGCCCTCATCGCCGGAGGTGCCCCATCCGCTCTGCCCATCGCTGAGAAGCTCCTCGACACGTCACCGGTCTCCACTCAAGAGCAAGTGCTCTACCTGCTGGGCCGGATGAATGATCCACAGATCGCTCAGGTCATTCTCGCGCGTTACGCCAAACTCGACCCAAGTCTGCAACCCCGGGCGATTGAACTCCTGACGACTCGGGTGGAGTGGTCGGCGGCACTCCTCGCGGCGATCAACGAGAAGACGATCTCCAAAGAAGCTCCCAACCTGAACCAGCTGCGCCGCATGGCGAGCTTCAAGAACGAAACCTTCGCGAAGTCGTTCAAGGCCCTTTACGGTGCGATCCGCGAGGGACGCAACCCCGACCGAGAACGAGTGCTCAGCAACACGCGGGACTTCCTGCACGGAACGCCCGGCGAGCCCGAACGCGGTGTCGCTGTCTTCAAGAAGGTCTGTGCCCAATGCCACAAGCTGTATGGCGAGGGGGCTGAAGTCGGTCCCGACCTGACCGGCAGTGGACGCAACAACTGGGACCAGCTACTGACCAATGTCCTCGACCCGAGCCTCGTCATCGGCGGCAGCTACCAGGCTCGCCTGGTTCAGACCGAGGATGGCCGCGTACTGACCGGCCTGCCTGTGGAAGAGAACGAGCAGCGAGTCGTTCTCAAGGTTCAGGGCGGCAAGCTCGAAACCATTCCCCGCGATCAGATCGAACTCTACAAGGTCAGCGAAGTCTCGATGATGCCGGAACAGCTCGAGAAGCAGATCACTCCGCAGGAACTGGCCGACCTCTTCAGCTTCCTCGCCCTCGACAAGCCGCCCAGCGACCCCGCCGCCAAGTACCTCCCGGGATACCCGCGCGGCAAGAAGTAATTCCTCGGCGAAGAAACTCCGGTTGCCTTTCGCGTCGAACCTCAATCCATCTCTCTAAAGGATGCGTTGCATGGCTGACGAGATCACCCCACCGTCCGAAGAAGAGATTCTGGCGAAGCTGTCGCAGCTGAAACTGGAACTGAATCCTGAGATTCCCTACCACCTGCAGAACCTGTTTCCGGTTCTCACGGGCTGGTTTGTCAATGGGACGGTCAAGAACAAGGCGACACTCATTCGCGCCCTGGAACCCCGGCTGGAAGAAATGCTCAAGCCGGGCGAAGAGGTGTTGTACATCGCCAAAGGCGTCAGGAATTCGTTCGCGGAAGCGTTCTTCATGGGGGCTCTGTGGGCCAACCTGCTCAACCAGACTGCTTTTATTCTCACGAACGCCCGCCTGCTGATGATTCGGACGAACACAAAAGGGACTCCACAGAACAATTTCTGGGTGATCTACTACAGCGAGATCGAGAAATTCAAGGGTAGCTGGACCGGCGGGATGGAGTTGCGGCTCAAGGACGGTCGCAGCATGTCGTTTTCGGGATTTCCCAAAACGGATCGCAAGTTGATGTCCGAGTGTTTTGAGACCGCTCTCCACGATTATCGGGAGAAAGGCTTTGAACCGACGACCACCCAGTCAATGGAGACGCTCTGTGCTTACTGCTACGAAACCGTCCCCAAGGACGAGTTCGATTGTGAAGCCTGTGGAGCCACTTACTGGAAGCCATCCCAGCTTGCCCTGCGCAGCCTGATTTTCCCCTCGTGGGGGGACTTCCTGATGGGGCACACGATGTTGGCCTGCTTCGAATTGCTGGGCTACCTGGCGGGGCTTCTGTTTCTGGTTATTCCCACGATCCTGACGATGTTAAGTGGACGACAAGCTCAGGTCTCAGCTGGGGTGATCGTTCTGGCCATGTTCTTCTTTTTCGCACATGTCGTCGACGCCATCGTGACTTACTCCGTCGCCCGCAAAGGTCTTCACCCGCGAACGGGCTCCACGTCGTGAGCCAAGGCATGTGGGGCGGTACCTACTCCCAGAAGCTGTCTGTCGGAGATCGAATCGGAAACTCGATTCCAAGATTTCGTCCGTATCATCTGTCACGACCTTAGCGATACTGCCGATTATCCGACCCTCATCCAGTGGAGATCAGGGCATTAAGACAGTATGCATATCAGCGTTTCGGCGCAGAGCAGGCCAGCCCCTGTGCGTTTATGACCATCACTGCAAATTGCCGCGCTTTCCAGCCGCTGCGGAAGGACTGTCACTGGCGTGGCATCCATGAAAATTGGTTTACGGCTCTTGCATGTGATTCTCGACGCCCGTTTCATGACGTAGCTTTTCAACAACGCGAAGTGTGCGGAAGCGGAATGATTGCGAATCCAGGCAGCTGACTTGCAGTGGCCTGACAGTCGCAGTTCGGTCGCGTCACACTTCCTGATGAGGTCGCTGGCAGCCTGACTGTCGCGGAATGAGATTTGATGACGAGCCTTCCCTGGATCCTGACCTGCGTCGGAATCCTCGCCACTTTTGGCGTGGTGGAGGTGGTTCGCCTATTGATCCGCAAGCGAAACATGCAGTATTGGCTCGGGAGCTATTACTTCCCGAGCGAACGTCACGAGCCCATTGACCGCGATCAGCCCGTCGACCTGTTCGTGGCGATTTGCGATCACTGGGAACCCGAGTGCTACGGAGCCTCGCGGGAAAAAGCGATGGAACGAGTCCAACGCTGGGTGCATGAGTACCCCAAAGCGTTCAGCAAGTTCCGCGACTTCAACGGACGCCCGCCACAACACACGTTCTTCTTCCCTCAGGACGAATACCGTCCAGAGTACCTCGACGAGATCGCCCAGCTGTGCGCTGAGGGATACGGCGACGTGGATGTGCACCTGCACCACGATCACGACACCGCCGATCAGTTTCGCGAGAAGCTGGAGTCGTTCCGCGACACGCTATTCCACCGCCATGGTCTGCTGCGGAAAGATCCACTGACGAACCAGATCGTCTACGGATTCATCCACGGGAACTGGGCGTTGTGTAACTCACGTCCTGATGGCCGCTGGTGTGGCGTTGACCAGGAACTGACGATCCTGCGAGAAACGGGCTGCTACGCTGACTTCACTCTCCCGTCCGCTCCGAGCGAATGTCAGACACGTACGATCAACTCCATCTACTATGCCCAGGACATCCCCGGCCGTCGCAAATCGCACGACACCGGGATTCGTTCGCGGGTCGGTCAGACCGCTACCGCAGACCACCTCCTGATGATCCAGGGTCCTCTCTGCCTCGACTGGCAGAGCCGCAAGTATGGACTGGTTCCTCGCATCGAGAATGGCGACCTGACCGAAGGTCGGGCACCAACCTGGCGACGTTTCCAACACTGGATGAACGTCGGCGTGCATGTGGCTGGGCGCCCGAACTGGAAGTTCATCAAGCTACATACCCATGGTTGCAAGGACGGTAACATCGACATGTTACTGGGGCCCGAGATGCAGGCCTTCCATGTCGAACTCGCAGCACAACGCGAAGCACATCCACAGTTGAAGCTCCACTACGTCACCGCCTGGGAGATGGCCCAGCTCGTGCGTCAGGCGGAAACGAGTGCCCTCACACCCCGACTGTCACAAAGCACACGCTTTCAATTGCAACTGGCAAAGTCGGGCCCTGAATCCTGCACAGGCACGGGTCTGTAAGCCCCCTCGACACACTCACCTGCGCACAGGCCTCGCCCCTGTCTGGGCGGTGACGGCGAGTGCCCAATTCCGCGTGATCGCGTTGCCACAT
>CANJZR010000446.1 GCA_947479075.1 Planctomycetaceae bacterium | reverse complement strand
GGCCCTTGGATGCAGAGACACCGTGGCCATGCAGGCTACGGTAGAGTTCCTCAACAGCGGAGACAGGGGCGACCTGGACGGTCTCCTCGATTGGCAGAACTTCACGCGGAGTCACCCGCATGATCATGATTTCCGCAAGCGGTTCCAGCAGCGGAATTCCCATTCGTCCGGTGTAATCAGTTGGCAATCGAGAGGTCCCATCCATGACGACGCCGTAACACCGTTGGCCACCATTGGACAGAATATGTCGCATAGCCGCCATGCTGAGTCGCGACAGGAGCGGCGTCCTCTGCCATTCAGATCGCAGCTTGAGGTCACACAAGTAGTATGCGGGTTCTTCGCGAGTCCCAGATTCTGATCGGATGTGTACGATCCGCCTCACAAGCACGACGGTTCCCAGGACCCTCCCTGCATGCTCCGCGACCAGTAAAGTGACGTCACCCATTGCTCGGAAAAACGGCAGATACTCCTGTCCATGCGAAATTCGGAACTTCTGATCTGGTCCGAGTGGATACAGGAACGATTGCTCAAACTCCGCGAGAGCTGCTCCGAGTTCCGGTGTCGGCGGTGAATTCAATTCGAGGATCATCATGGCCGGACACCGACAAAGATTCCGGGGTAAAAGAAGCTGCGATCAATCGCCTCTAACCGGTTACCAAGTTCGAAATCCCAGCGGAAATCTGATGATATTGAGGGAATCTCGAGCGTGGAGTTCAGCTGGCGGAGAATCACCTCCCCCCCCGATTTCAGCGCACGGCTGGCGCTGGCCAGAGTCGTTTCGGCCTGAGCGGGGGACAGCCAGTCGAGGATGTTGGACAGATGAATTAGATCGGCCGATTGAGTTGGCAACGAATCGAGCACTTCATTCATCCGGCCACAATGATAGGTTGGTATGACTCGGCACTTCGTTCCCCCTCCTCGCTCGGGGTGAAGCCAGTCATAACAGTGTGTTTCCGGAAATCGCCCGGCAAAAATTTGCCACAAAAACGGATTCGTATGAGAGGGAATTCGCTTCAGAGCAATGCGTGTCCGGTCGGCGAAATGCGCTGCAAACGTTCGACGTGGATTTTGCGTGGCCTCTGTTCCGAACAGCTGAACCAGATTCGGCAGTGACATCACCTGTGCAAATGCCTTGTCGAGGGCCCTGCCCCATGCGGTGTCCGGAGCGGCGATCTTCGCACACCCATCGGGATCGTTCGAAGTGAGAACTGATTCCAGTTCAACCGGGGCCGTTTGCAGTTCAGCACGCAATGCGGCGAACGTTCTTTCGTAACGGCCAGCGTGATCAGGGCCAATAAGAGACACCAGCTCCAAAGGCCCGAAGACCGTGGGGGCCAAATCCAACTGCTCACATCGATTGGTGAGTTCTACAGCCCGTTCATTGGAGGGCATGTGCACATGCCCCAGAAGAGCACAGCTCTGTTCCGGAGACTCTCCCGCCAGTTCCCATTTGAGGCGAGTGAGCGCCAGTTGTGACCGGTTCATGTCCACCAGATGGAGCGCTCCCAGCGGCTCGCGCCCCAACGTGACCGCGGTCTCGCCACCTGAGGCGATCATGACGACGGTCGGGTTAGGCGGAAGCTGGCGGACCAGATGCAAATCAATCTGTGGATCTTCGCGGACCTGAGCAAATGCCAGCGGGAGCGAGGCAGCCTCCCGGGCCCATGAGGCAGGTTCCGTTGGTTCAGAGGATGAGCAGTCAATCATTGATGCGAATCTCGCGGAACCGAGTGAGAAATAAGACTCCGATGGCCAATCCAGCACCTGCCAGCAGGTCCACCGCGAAATGCAATTGCAGGAGTAATGTCGATGCCACCATCCATACCGTGGGGATGATCATGCACCATACACGAGTCCGCTTCCATCGCCAGTCACAGGCCAGCAGGACTGTTGTCACCAGAATATGCAGACTAGGAAAAGCGTCGTACCTGGCCGCAAAGTTTCTCACGATCCAATCGTTCAGCTGAGTCAGGTTCCCCCCCTCGACAGGCGATCTGAGCAGATCGGGAAAGACAACCCGCGGGTCACCTGCAGGAAACGCAAAGTACCCGATAAAGCCCACGCCAAATGCCGTGAAGATTGCCATGCCATAGGCCTTTCTCCAATCGTTGGTTTTCCAGAGTGACTCCGCGAGAACCCAGTGCAAGTACACGTGATAACTGAGATAGCCAGCACTGAGTAAATCATTGATCCATCCCGGAGTGATCCCCTGCCACGCAATGGCCGGAGACTCTCCGAAGAGAGCTCGATCCCAGCGGAGGAGTTGCTCCTCATGCCGAGGTAGATCGAGTGCCTCAATCGCAAGACTGGAACCACCGTAGTAGACCCATACCGCAAAATAATTCATGAGCAGTCGGAATCGACTGCCAGGGGAAGTTCGCATCACACCGAAGCAGTATGTCCCCCAAAGTCCTGCGGCAGACCATGCCCTGAGATCAGAGCCGCATCGCCAGAACAATGCCAGGACCACGCATCCCCCGAGAGCTGCAAAGAGCTGTTCCGGGAGCGTCCAGCGACGATCTCTCGACTCAATCTCGCGATGCCGATCACCCTGGACCCGATTTGTCATCTGGTGACTCATCCCCGCGATCGACTTCGTGCCTGGCCCAATGGGCTGCGTTTCAAGCTGTCACGCACAAACTCCCAAACAAACGAGGAGTACGACGGGATGTAAGGAGCACCTTGTGCACGCAACTCATCCCGCAATGCCAGGTGAACACGGGGCAGGCTATACCACGGGACTCCCGGATAAAGATGATGCTCCAAGTGAAAGTTCTCGTTGCACATGAAGAACCTGACAAGCCAGCTTGTCAGGATGGTTCGGGTACCCTGCACTTCGTCTGTCGCATGCTCCAGTAATGTGTGCTGGCTCATCCCGCGAATATTGACCATGGTGTTGATACACAACATGGGGAACAGCCAGATATGCAACAGCCAGCTTCCCGGGATTGGGGAAGTCAAGACCAACGCGACGAGGCCGATCAGGACGATCACTTCGGCGGCAATCCACCATCGGTCGCGAGCCGTCCCGTGGACGAACCCGAGGATGGGAATCGCTGTGATGTAGACCGGGTATCCGACCAGGAGTCTCAGCCAGTTCATCAGGAACACCATCCAGGTCCATCGCGTGTAGTTTTCATAATGGTCCGGATCTCCATCGTCTCCTAGAAACTGATGATGACGCAGGTGCAACACGCGGTACGCTGCACAGGTCTGAAGGACCGGGAATGCACACAGTGCCCCCATCAGATCATTGAGTACTCGATTCTTGGCCAGCGTCCCATGCACCGCCTCATGAGTAAACAGGCTGATTCCGTGTAATGAGGCCGCGGAGAGTAGATAAAGCGGAATGAGCAGCCCCCACTGCCACCAGACCTCGATATGGGCCACTCCCCAGACTGTTAACGTGGCACTCGTGATGTAGATCAACAGGAATTCGATGATCCGGATCACGTGTCGCCACGAGTGCATTTCGTGGGACGATTCCAGCAACTCGGGGGTCAAGTGAGGGATGGGGGCTGTTGTCATGCGGTCTCCCCCACATCCCGGTACAAATCGACATACAACCGGTCGAACAGATAGAGCCCCAGTTCGATCCCACTTTCCACATTCACACGCCCCGCTGCTCCCTGGGACCAGGCCGCAGCTATGGATTGAAAAAACTCCGCAGCGTGTTGTTTGTCGATCTGCGCATGTAGCTTGTAATGCACCAGCTGCTGAGAACTGACCCAACCGCGAGCCACCACTTCCTGGCCGATCAACGAAGAGATATCCGCAAAGACGTACTCAATAATCCCCAGACATCCCAGCGCGACCTCGATCGGAGCCGTCACACAGGTGCCCATTAACGCGGCGTTGAACGCGCGTGTCGGGGCTCTCTCTCTCGTTGTACTGACTGCCTGCGATGTGACTCCCAGTGTGCTGAGAAAGCGAAGAAACGTCCGGTCGTGTGCCAGTCGGGGGTC
>CANJZR010000445.1 GCA_947479075.1 Planctomycetaceae bacterium | reverse complement strand
TGCCGGGTGCTCGCTCCACGGTCGACAAGCTGCAAACAATGATGTTCGTTCTCTGTGGAATCCCATGGGGAATGCGAAGGCAGTTTATGAAGAGCCTGAAGAGGTCGTCGAGGAAGAGTTCAATGCCAAGAAGGTCACCGATACGGTGACGCTGAAACTCAAGTATGCTCAGTGGATGGAAGAAACCGGTAACCTGGCTGAAGCCAAGATTAACTACACACAGGTCCTGAAAGAGAACTCCAAGAACGTCGACGCGATTCTCGGTAACGCCCGTGTCGAACTCGCTTCCAAGGATGTTTCTGCTGCTGAAAAGGGATTTCGCCGAGCTTTGAAAATCGACAGTTCCTCGGCCCAGGCCTATAGCGGATTAGGACAGTGCCAGTCGGAGAAGAAGGAGTGGGCCGCAGCTGCGGAATCGCTCGCCAAGGCGTCGACTGGTTTACCAGAGGATAAGTCGATTCGCCATCAGCTGGGGATCGCACTCGTTCACACAGGCAATCTTCAGGCCGCCCAGTTGCAGTTCACTCAGAGCGTCGGAGCAGCTGCGGGGCACTACAACATCGCTCTGATCCTCAAGGACGAGGGCCGTGTGCGTGAGGCGGAAGAACAGCTGGTGATGGCTCTCCGTAAGGATCCATCGCTGAAGGAAGCCGCACACTGGCTGTCAGAGCTGAGAAACACTCCGGCTCCGGAGGCCTCTGCCCGCTTGGCGGCACCTGCACCGATCCAGCCGCAGATTGTACAGACGGCGTATCACAACTACGGGGCGATCGGGACTACGACCATCGAACCCGCTGTCTATGTGGCGGAATCGGCGCCTGCGGCTCCAGCTGGCGGGCACTCAGCGGTTCAGGGCGTAGCCCAGAAGTAGAAACGGTTCTGCCCGGCCGCAATCAAGGTTCTGACGCGGCATCGAGGTTCAATCAGTCGCGAGATCAGTGGCCGGTGGCGAGCAGTAAACCGATACGAACAGCTTTCAGGTAGCTGGGCAGGTGCAGCCGTTCCTTGACGGTGTGAATCTCCTCCTGACCGCAGCCGAGCGTGACGGTGGGGAAGCCGAGAGCGGTCAGCCAGTTGGCATCGAGTCCGCCGTTGCTGATCTTCGTCACTGGCGAAAGGCCGACCCGCTGAATGGCATTGTCGGCCGCCGCGATGACCGGGGAGTCGTCGGGCAGGCGGAACGATTCGTATTTCATCGTGGCTGTGAACTCGATCTGGCCTTTGACCTTGGCCGAGTTCATCGTGGCTTTGGCCGCGAGCAGGAAGGCCCTCTCGAACTCTCTCACAATGCGAGCCCGGAATTCCGGGTCATGGCTGCGTGCTTCGCCTCGCAGGCTGAGATGGTCGAGGACGACGTTCGTTGCGTCACCACCATTCACAATACCGATGTTGCTGGTGCCACTCTTGCGACCCTTAATGACCAGCCCGTGCCAGCCATTCTCATCGAGAGATTGAATCGCTTTGGCGGCGATGACGATGGCGCTGACCCCTTGTTCCGGGTGAACTCCCGCGTGGCTAGCGAGTCCCTTGATGCGGATGGACAAATCATCGGCTCCTGTCGCACCGATGGTCATTCCGGAAGCGTCACCCCCGTCCCAGTTAAAGCAGAGCTTCGGGCCGCCGAGTTTCGACGCAGTGACGTTTCTCGATCCAACGAGACCGACCTCTTCCTGAACGGGCCAGAAGAGAGTCAATGGAGGGTGGGGCAGTTTGTGCTTCAGCAGCGTCAAAGCGGTATGCAGTACGACAGCTGTGCCTCCCCGGTCATCACCCCCGAGGGCGGTGTCAGTCCGGCGTGAGACGAGGTACTCGCCTCGTACCTCCGGTTCACATCCGACACACAGCGGGACGGTGTCGATGTGAGCCATCAACATGCGGCGGGGCCCTTTGAGTGTCCCGGGCAACTTGACGATCAGATTGCCACACTGCCCGCCGTACTGGCTCTTCTTATGGGCATCGTCATAGGTGATCGACGACGCGGGGACGCCCGCTGCCTTGAGCATAGTCTCGATCTGCGTCGCGGTGGCCTGTTCCTGTCCGCTCTTGCCCGGGATGGCCACGAGTTTGGTCAGCAGCTCGATCGCCTTGGCATCGTTGACCAGGGACAGAATGTCGTCGGCAGTGTGGCTCATCACAGGGTCCAGAGTGCGGGTGTGTTCGGTGGCGAGTGAGTCTCGTCGTGGAGTGTCTTCAAACCCACGCAATGGTGCCAGCCTGCCGGGACGATTTTGGGGAGCGGCTGCGGTTGATCGAGCAGCGACAGTGATGTCAGAAGTTCCACAGGGCGAAACCACCATCCGGGCGGGGTTGAGTCACTTCGATTTGAGAGCTGCTGATCTCCGGCTGATCGACCAGCTCCAGGCACGCAGCTCCCAGGGCGAATGACCGGTCGTCATGGTGAATGCCATCTGATTTGTGATCGATGCGAACCCGGCCGGAACTGCTTTGCCGGAGGAGCAGGCTCGCCAATTCCGTGGTCAGATCGTCGCGTTCGGCCCACTGAGCGACGGGAGGATCGACGCTCCACAACGAGTCTGGCTCCGTCGAGTATTCGCCGCATCCGGGGTACCAGGCCACCTTGCGTTGCAGGATCAACTGACGCAGGGTGATCGCCAGCCCGTGGTTTCCTTTGCCTCCCAGAAACTGGAATCTCTTAATCGAGTAATTGGTTTCGAGTTTCTGGATCAGAGACAGCATCTGATACTCGTCGATGACAAATCGAATCGACGGGAAGCGGGACGCTGCGATTTCGATCCATTCCTCGACCCACGCCGTGGGAGTCGTGTCGAGTGGGGATGGGCGTACGACATCCATGCGGTCGACGATGATCCGCTGACCGTCGTGATGGCAGATCACCCCCACAGTGAAGTCATGCTTCTCGGCATAGTCGATGGCCGCCATGTACTGGATGCCGGGCTGGCCGGATTCTGCTCGATGAAGTTGGGGATCGATGCAGGCCTCCGCTTCGGCCAGGCTCACAAACTCGCCATCGGAGTGTTGCCAGCGGTTCAGCCAGAGACGCTCATAAACCGCAGGGGGGAGCATCGCCTTCTGCTCAGCGAGACTTTGTTCCGTGATCCAGGGTGCCAGGGGGCGATCCAGTGACGAGAAGTACCAGTCGGGCGACCGGCTGGCATTCTCCCGCACGTCCCAGGCCCAACCTCGACCGACGCCAGCATTCGTCAGGACAGCCAGAACACAGCTGGGCTTCTTAGCGGCGGAGGAAAGCAGTGAATACCAAAGATCTGGACCGGGCCAGTGGCTCAGCTCGTCGCAGATCACAAAATCGGGCAGGATCCCGTAGGACGATCCGACATCGGACGAGATCAAGTCGAGGCGGCTGCCGGTGCGAGAATTTCGAACGGCTCCCTCGACGAACGACAGATCCCCGCAAAGAGTCGGGTTGACGTGCTTGAGGTTCTGGATCGCTCGTAATAGGTGCGAGGCCTGTTCCCGGTCAGCTGCAGCAGCCACACCGTTCACTGGGGTCTGGGCAGAGAGCAGGATCCAGGCGATCTGAATGGCCATGTCCGAGGTTTTGGAATGACCTCGCGGGCGTTCGATATAGGCCCGGCGGATGGGGGTAGGCGATGTGGCTGAATTGGTCTCGGTTGTGACCGCAGACGCCCGGCCGGCCAGATGCAGCCAGGCAGTATCGAGGGCCTGGAAGTCGCTGATCTGCCAAGCCTGAATTTCGTAACGCAGATGGCGTCTTGGGGAGAGGGAGAGTACCAGCCGCTGGCGAAAATGTGGCGGCGAGCTCATGGCCAGCGCTTGCTGACGCTGTCTGCGGTGGATGAGTTTGGCCTGGATCGCCAACCGCTCATGGCGATGGAGCGAGCGATATCTTCCATATCGTTTTGTCATAAAACGTGACTCTTGGCCTCGATCTCAGATCACCTTCTGTGTTGATTGCAGTGGACAGACAGGAACGCCTGTCTTACTCCAGGTCTTCGAACTGATCCG
>CANJZR010000444.1 GCA_947479075.1 Planctomycetaceae bacterium | reverse complement strand
TGAGGTGTTAACTTTGCCGATTTGGATTTCGTGATCTCCACTATCCTCTTACGCAGTTGGCGGGACTGGCCTACGGTGAGCTTGGTAGACATTCGAGATTTCCCGGAAGGGATGCTGGAGTGATGTGTCGATAGGGTTTTCGATCGATGTTGTTATATAGATTCAAGTCGAGGTTACAATTATTTGCCAGGCAGAATTTCGATGAAATATTTGTCTGAACGGATTCGGCAATCGTGAGAGACTGCGAGTGTTAGTCTATTGTCATATTGCTACGTTTTCTTCGACATGCCTCTTCTATATCACTCACTTTAGGGGCATCCTTGGGGTGAATCTCTGTCACGTCTGACTGGCGTCGATCCATTTGGGAGTGTTGACCGGGGCTGCGGACTGCATTTGGGAGAGCAGGGCATCGGGGCGGTTGGAGACCAGCAGCAGGTCGCGGTGGACCGGTTTCAGGAGCTGCTGGCTGGTGGCGTGGTCGAGGAACTGGAGGAGCAGCTCGAAGTAGCTGGCGACATTCAGCAGGCCGATCGGTTTGGAGTGCATCCCCAGCTGAGCCCAGGTCCAGATCTCGAACAGTTCCTCAAAGGTGCCGAGCCCGCCGGGGAGGGCGATGAAGCCGTCGGAGAGTTCGGCCATCATCGCTTTCCGCTGGTGCATCGTGTCGACGACGTGCAGCTGGGTGAGACCGGCGTGGGCGACTTCGCGATCGGCGAGGGCTTGAGGAATCACGCCCTGAACGCGGCCTCCTGCTTCCAGAACAGCATCAGCCAAAACACCCATCAGTCCGACGCGACCGCCACCGTAAATCAATTCCAGGTTCGCGGCGGCCAGAGTCTGCCCCAGTTCCCGAGCCGCAGCTGCCAGGCTGGGGGAGCTGCCCATGCTGGAACCGCAGTAGACACAGATCGACTTCATCAGTGGAATCCTGGAGGAGAGGCATGAGATCGGGAATATTTCGCGGTTACTGTTCACCACTTTAAGTATCTGTTGTGTATTCGAGTGCGTGCGTCTTGCCGATCACATCACCAGTCTGGCGAGCGTCCGGCGTTAGCGGGATGGTGCTTCAACGCATGGGGTTTTACACGGCGTTCACTTCAGAGTCGACGCGGAGAAGCACCGGGGGGGCTGACGCCACCCCGCTCGCCAGTTGGATGGTAGCCCGATGCGTCAGCGAGGATTTTAGTCCCGCAGCTTTAAGAACCTCGCTGACGCTTCGGGCTACAGTTGAGTCGCCCTCACAGTCGAGACTTTCGATCATCCCCATGCATGAAACACATGAATGCAAAAGCCCAGTGGAACTGTCCACTGGGCTCGGTGGGGAGTCAATCGCGATCACTCGCCGGTGAGTCCCTTGTTGAGGCGCTCGAGGGCTTCGCTCTCGATCTGGCGGACTCGCTCACGGGTCAGGCCGAGAATCTCACCGATCTCCTTGAGGGTCTGCGGCTGGCCATCGTCGAGACCGAACCGCATACGGAGGATCGTCGCCTCGCGGGGGTCCATCGTGGCCAACATGCGATTGACGTGCTTGAGGTTGTCGTTTTCCAACAGCTCATCTTCGGGCCCCGGGTGTCGCTCGTCGGCGACGTGATCACTCATGTTCCAGTTGGAATCGGGGTCATCCGTCTGGGGAGTGGTGTTGTAGAGCTGGATCGCCTTCTTCACGATCTTCAGCTTACGAGCGGGGAGTTCGAGGTGCTTGGCGACCTCCTCCACGCTGGGGGTGCGGCCGAGCTGATCGGACAGCTGGGCGTTGGCCCGCCGCCACTTGGTCAGCACTTCGACCATGTAAGCGGGGATGCGGATGGTCTTCCCCGAATTGATGATGGCCCGCTTGATCGACTGCTTGATCCAGTAGCTGGCGTAGGTGGAGAACCGGGTGTTCATGTCGGGATCGAATCCCTCGACAGCGCGCAGCAGCCCCAGGTTGCCCTCTTCGATCAGATCCTGCAGCGGGAGCCCCTTCCCGGTGTAGCCGCGGGCGATGTTGACGACCAGCCGCAGGTTCGCACGAACCATGTGATCACGAGCCGACAAGTCCCCTGTGGCAATCCGCCTGGCGAGATCCTTCTCCATGTCGGCGGTCAACAGGGATGTCTCGTTGATCTCTTTCAGATAGGTTTCGAGGGGGTTTTGAACGGCACCAGTTGCTCGCTTGCGAACGGTTTTTTGCATGATGATATGAATTCGGTTGGACCAGGAGGGGGCTGTTCAAGCGGGGGGAACATCCGTGGCTTCCGAGTCGCGTCCGTGCAGTTGACCGTAATGTGATCGTCATCTTTTCCGGTCAAATCGCGAAGGAAAGCCCGGCAAACTGTTCTCAGAGAGAAAACGCTGATCCGTGCGTTGTCTGTGCCGGTCGGTCTCATGGTGCGGGGCGTGCCGATTCTTCCGATTGGCTGCGGAATGACAGCAGGGGGGCACACCGGGAAGTGGATGGTGTCTGACTTCCGCAGGACCCTTTGCTTTCGTCCGGCCAGCCGATACCCTGCAAGGGACACACTTCCTCCCTGCAGCCGCCCTTCTCCCCATGTACGACCACCTCACACTGATTAGCGGTCGCGCTCACCCGAAGCTCAGTGAGGACATCGCGGAGTACCTCGGTGTACCGCTGGCGGCGATGGAGTTGATGGACTTTCCGGACGGTGAAACGAGCGTCAAGCTGAATCACAACGTCCGCGGTCGTGATGTGTTTCTGATTCAACCGACGGGACCAGCAGTCAATCAGAATCTGATGGAACTGCTGATCCTGATTGATACCTGCAAGCGGGCCAGTGCCGAGCGGATTACGGTCGTGATTCCGTACTTCGGCTATGCCCGCCAGGACCGTAAAGACAGCGGTCGCGTCCCGATTACGGCCAAACTGGTCGCGAATCTGATCACCACAGCTGGGGCGGACCGTGTGTTGACGGTGGACCTGCATGCGGCACAGATCCAGGGATTCTTCGACCTGCCGGTGGATCACCTGTACGGGGCCAGGATTCTGGACGACCACTTCCGGAAGCTGAATCTGCCCCCCGAAGAGACTGTGGTCATCAGTCCCGATGAAGGCAGTATCAAGCGGGCCATGCAACACGTCGAGAACCTCGGCGGGTCGCTGGCGATCATCGACAAACGTCGCAGCAGTGCGACGGAAACGCGGCAGGCGAATCTGATTGGCGGCGATATCGAGGGGAAGGTCGCATTCCTCTTTGACGATATGATTTCCACTGCGGGGTCAATCTGCGGGGCGGCCAAGATTGCCAAGCAGTTTGGAGCCCGGCAGATTTATATCGGGGCGACCCACGGGGTGTTCTGCGGGAATGCTGCGGAGAACCTGGCCAGTGTCGATGTGACAGAGATTGTGGTTACCGATTCCTTGCCGCTCCGGCTCGATCCTCTGCCTCCGAATCTGAAGCAGGTGTCGATCGCCCCAATGCTCGGCGAGGCGATTCGCCGGATTCACCGGAACGAGTCGGTCAGTTTCCTGTTCCGGAATGGGCACAAGCACGACGACTAGGGTGCTCTTGTCTCTGATCGCGTGATCAGGGCATGTTCATGGTCGGAACCCTGATTTCGGCTACGTTCTGATCACTCCGCGATCAGCGACTTTGGAGTCACGTTTTGCCTCCCCAGCGGCCAGCATGGTGATTCCAAGCCGACATTCAGGATGGATATCACGGAAGGGCGGGTAAGCGGAATCTCACTGGCGGCTCAAGGCACCCGCCAGTGCGACTTATTGGCTGACAAGATTCGTGCAATTTGACTGAAATTCGACCCCTGCGGACGATGTTCAGGGGTCGGCGATACTCTGACAAATCGTGTGTCGGTATCCAACCTGAAGCCAGTGATTCGCGGCCGTGTCGAACGCCTGGTCTGTGGCTGTCTCGTAAAAGCGAGAATCCATTGGATAGAAAGGATCCCGCTCGGTTCTCGATTCCCCCGGAAACTTCGCAAGGAGTTCTCGCCGTTCATCCAGTGAACGGGGAAATCT
>CANJZR010000443.1 GCA_947479075.1 Planctomycetaceae bacterium | reverse complement strand
TACCCCCCGGAGCGGCACACAGGTCCAGCACACGCCAGCCCGGTTGAGGTGCCAGAAGTGCCGGAGCCATCATGGCCGACTCGTCCTGAATACTGATCAGCCCCTCCCAGAATCCCGGAAGGTCCGACACAGGCACCGGACGATCGAGCAAGATTGACTCGGGCAGCCGACCCGCGGTGGCGACAATGCCGCATTGTTCCAGGGAGGCCAGGGTCGCCTCACGTGTGGTGATCGAGGTACTGACTCGCAGGCACATCCGACCGGTGGAGTTAAACCAGAACGCCCGATCGATCGCCGCTGTTTCGCCGAGTTCGCGGCACCAGTCGTCGATCATCCATTCGGGATAACTGCAGACCGCCGCCCAGTAAGCGGATCGATACTGGAACGGGTTGGGAAAGACCGGCTGGCGCAGGGCGAGCCCCTCAATGAGCAGCTCTTCCGGGCTGTTTGCCCCGGACTGGCGGGCAGCGGTCGAATTCGCCTCTCGGAGTGGCAGCCAACTCGGGTCGGGATTCGCGACAAGGTCCGCCAGCGATCGCTGGCTCGACCAGCCCGCCTGATCGATTGGCAGAATGTCTCTTTGCAATCGTCTCAGCACCGCATTCAGGAATCCTGCCCAGCCAGGCTGATGCAACCGATGCGCCAGCTCGACCGTCTCGTGAATGGCTGCATGGGCGGGGATCGATTGCAGCCATGCCAGCTGATAGGCTCCGATACGCATCAGTCGCCACAGCCCGTCCTGCACCATGTCCTGTGGACGGGAACAAGCGGCGTTCAACAGGGCATCCACCGTCGCGATTCGACGGGCGATCCCATAGGACATTTCGGTCGCCAAACCCTTGTCAGAGGGCAGAACGCTCCGTTCATAGAACAGCTGTTCCAGTGCGTCTGAGACGAAGGCACGGCGGTTCTCAAACGTCCCGAGAGCTTCAAACGTAATCCCCCGGGCGTCGGCGAAACGCTCATTGGTCGACGGGGGCCGTCGGGGACGAAAGGGGGGGCGCCGGTCGGGAGCAGGACCACGTCCTCGGCCCGGCCCCGATGAGGGGCCACGCGGTCGACGGCCACGGGAATCGAACTGGTTCATCGGGCTGCCTGACACAAGGTTTCAAGGTCTGCGAAATATTCGGGATAGGTCTTGGAGGTACAGCCGGGATCGGCGATGACGATTTGCGGCTGCCGCAGCCCGAGCAGGGAAAAACTCATTGCCATCCGGTGGTCGTCATACGTCGCGACGGTTCCTGGTTTCAGGGGACCGGGATGGATCGTCATTCCATCTGCATGCTCGTCCACCACCAGCCCTAACCGTCTCAGTTCCGTCACGACTGCCGTGACACGGTCGGTTTCCTTTAACCGCATGTGAGCCACATTGCGAATCCGCGTGGGCCCAGAGGCGAAGGGAGCGACACACGCCAAGGTCTGAGCAGTGTCGCTGATCGCGTTCATGTCGATGTCGATGCCGTGCAGCGGTCGGCCGATCACGCGAATCGACTGCGACCCGTATTCGGCCTGGCATCCCATGCGGACCAGGGCATCCACGAACGCAACATCCCCCTGCAACGCATCACGTGTCAATCCCTGCACCGTGACATCCCCTCCGGTGACAGCCGCGAGGGCAAAGAAGTAGCTGGCTGCGGAGGCGTCCGGTTCGATGTTGTAGTCACAGCCCTGATACGGGCGGGCGGTGATCTGAAACACATTCGGCTGAGGTTCGGTGACCTGTGCCCCGAACTGTTTCATGTTGGCGATTGTCATGTCGACGTAGGGCCGGGACACGAGTTCTCCCCGGACCCGGAGAGTGACATCCGACTGGGCACAGGGAGCTGTCATGAGCAGGGCGCTCAAGTACTGGCTCGACAGATTTCCGTCGACAGCCCACTCTCCCCCCGGCAGGCCTTTGGCTTCGATCACGACTGGCGGGCAATCGGTCTGCAGCTCACATCGGATGTCGACACTCGCTTCGCTCAGGGCCTTCACCAGCGGGGCAATCGGCCGCTCTCGCATGCGGGCGTTCCCATCGAGCCGAAAACGCCCCTCTCCGATACAGCACATGGCTGTCAGAAAACGAATGCTCGTCCCACTGTTCGCGAGGTAGAGGTCGGCTCCATGAGTGGAGATCTGGCCGCCACATCCCACCAGCGAAATCGATTTGGCCGAGAGGTCCTGGTCAATGGAAAGCCCCAGCCGGCGCAGGCTTTCAATCATGACCTGCGTGTCGACACTATCCAGAACACCAGATAGCCGGGATGGACCTTGAGCCAGAGCTGCCAGAATTAAGGCCCGATTCGTCAGGCTTTTGGATCCCGGCGGACGGATTGTTCCCACGACAGGACGGCAGACAGGAATGATTTCGAGTGTATCAGACATCGATCAGGCGGCAGTGACACGGGACGGAAGCTGTATCATAGCGTATGCCAGAACCGGGAACATTCGAGTCCCACACGTCATTCCCAGGGGTTGTTCGACGCGATAAACGCAAAAACACCGGGAGAGAGGTTGTTTCTCCCGGTGTCTGTTTTGGGGGCATGGCATGAATCAAGATTCAAGCATGCATGGCTGAACTGGCCAGGCGTGCTCAGTCGGCCTTGAGCAGATCGTACTTCCGCATCTTGTTGTAGAGAGTCACGCGGCTGATGCCGAGATCGCGGGCAGTCTTCGTGCGGCTGAAGCTGTTCTTGAAGAGTGTCTGCTCGATGATTTCCCGCTCGGTGAGAGCGACCTGCCGACCGAGAGTGACATCGATCGGGCTCTGACGACCAGGCATCGTGACCGACGGGTCGTTGGATGGTCCCGCCTGACATGCCAAGATGTGACTGGGCAGGTGTTCGGCGGAGAGGACTCCCTCGCGGCAGTAAATCACCGCCCGTTGAATGACATGTTCCAGCTCGCGCACGTTGCCTGGCCAGGGGTACTTGAGGATGGCGTCGAGGAGGCTGTCTTCGATGCGGTGGACCTGAACACCGTGCTTCTGCGTGAACTGAGCGATGAACTTCTTGGCCAGCGGGATGATGTCGACTTTACGACGACGCAGCGGCGGAATCTCAAACTTCAGCATGCTCAGTCGGTAGTACAGGTCGGGACGGAACCGCATCTGCTCGACCAGCGGTTGCAAATCGAGGTTACTGGCAGCGATGAGTCGGGCCTGTGACTGCAGTGTCTTGTTCGATCCGACGGGCTCGAACTCACCAGTTTCGATCACTCGCAGAAGCTTGACCTGTTGCTCCAGACCGAGCACATCGATTTCGTCGAGCAGTACCGTACCGCGACCGGCCGCCACGAACTTTCCGTCCTTGTCCTGATGCGCACTGGTGAACGACCCCTTCATATGACCGAAGAGTTCTCCTTCAATCAGTTCGCGAGGCAGGGCACCGCAGGCGACATGCAGGAACGGTTCATTGCGACGCGGTGATGCTTCGTGAATCAGCCGCGACAGGAACGTCTTGCCGGAGCCAGTTTCACCGATAAGAAGGATTGTCACATTGTGCGCGGCGGCGATCGCCAGGTCCTCGAGCATCTTCTTCAGCTGAGGAGAATTGGTCTCAAACTTCCGCAGCATGCCATCCAGCGGGCTGGTTCCGAATGTTTCACGGGGACGGACCGCGGGAGTGGCATCTGACTGAGGCTCAGCGGGCCGACAGAGTCTGACAGCCTCTGCGACTTGTGAAGCTGTGACAGGCGATCTCAGATGGATCAGCGGAGTGCAGGCCGCTCGCCGTTCCAGAGTCTCCGGGCAATCCTCTGACGTGATCATGATGAGCTTGAGATTGGTGAATCGAGCCTGGAACTCATCAATCCAGCGGTCAGCGATGTGGCCTCCGTCGTACACGTATCGCAAGTCGAGGATACATGCCTGCGGTGGCTGCTGAGCAATCCGCTGGCGTGCTTCCTCGAAGGTTGGTTCACACCGTAGAAGGACGCCGTCCCCCAGCTGTTGTCCAACCAGGTCGAAGAAATCGGTGTCGTTGCTGGTGACGATC
>CANJZR010000442.1 GCA_947479075.1 Planctomycetaceae bacterium | reverse complement strand
GTACCGGTCGGCCACCCGCTGCCAGTCCCGTTATAGCCTCCGGTCGATGGCCCAGCGGGGCTGATCCCTGTGCTTCCATTCAGCATCTTGCGGTAGGGGAACGGCGGTAACATCCCCGCTGTCAACGTGACATCCACTCCGTCACCGCGGACGGCCTCACTCATGAAGACCGAGTTTGATGTCCCGTCGGTCACGTCGCGAATCTTCACATTTGAGTTCTGATACACGACTCCATCAGTCCGGTAGCGGTCGTCGTAATTCACTCCGGTCCCACTGCCATTGCTGAACATGTAGTTGTTCGCACCAAACGTATAAGGCAGCGAACTGATGGTGACTGGGTACTGGGTTGGCCCAGGATCACTGGGACAGAGAAAGACGGGAACCACTGCGGGGAAGACATTCGCCAGGGCCGGATTCGGATACGCACTCGGGCCGGAGCCCAAATAGGGTTTGAGGTTGAAGTCGATCAACGACTGCAGGTTGGTCTGTTCCAGATAGGGCAGAATCCGGGCCTGGGGAGAGAACGTCGTGGAACTTCCCCCCGGGGGAAAGGCACTGAATGTGCTTTCGTAGTTATGGAACGCCAGCCCCATCTGGCGGAGGTTGTTTTTGCATTGAGCGCGGCGGGCCGCCTCGCGGGCCTGTTGAACAGCGGGGAGCAACAGGGCAATCAGGACCGCGATAATCGCGATGACGACGAGGAGTTCAATCAACGTAAAAGCACGACGACGTGGGATGAGTAACATGACGTAGCCTTTTCCAATGGATGCAGAGACCCCTGAGCGACTCGCGTGTGATTTCGCGAGGCACCTGAAAACTGGGGCGAAGAAGAAGAAACCCGCTGCGGCCGATCCAGCAACAGACTGGTCGGGTCGAAGTTGACACATGACCGGCCACAGCGGGCCGTACGGAGAATGAGCGATACCCCGACACGCAGAGCCAGACCGACCAGCAAATGTCGGCCGAGTCCAGCCACCTATCCGGGGAGCCGCGCATGCCAGCGCGGCAGAGGGGCTCTGAATATCAACACATTACACAGCCTCAATGCACGTCTTCTGACCGGACAAACAGACATGCCTGTTCGATCGTTCCCCCGAAACGCTCAGGCACTACGGCCAGCATCTGGGATGCAAAGACGAACTCAGAGACTGATTTCAACGAAGCGCGGTGGTCCACGAGCCAACCGAGCCAGACAGCTCCGTGAATCGGGCTGCATGGCTGGTCTACCAAGAAAATCAAAAGCCACTCCCCACCAGCAAATTTGGACAGGAGGCAGTGACTGGACGACGCTCATGCGCAGAAACTTGCACATGAGACATTGGCTGTGATCGTGGCCCGCCTGCTTCAGGACCAGCCCTTGATCCGCGTCTTCATCGGCCTCGCGCTCATGGTGATGACCATGGCAACAGCTGGAATGAGAATGAGAGTGGCAAACCTTCTCGCAAACATGACCAGAGCATTCCTGCATGGAATGCGCCCCGGCACCCAATAGAGCCGGGAGGCCATAGGCAATGAGCAGGACGAAACTGGTCAGACGGAGGTTCAAATTACGAAAGCCCACGCACTCGATACTCGGTGCGATTCCTGACCCGACCTGTCAGCACTTGAATGATAAGGTCGATTAGACAGGTGTCAAGGTGCATTACTCGTGGTTGACACTCCGAGCATCGGGATCTGTAACCACGAACGAAGTTCTTTACTGCGCACGCTTGAACATGGAAGCACCTTCAGGAAGAGCAGCGCGTCGCGAAACGCGAGAGGTTGGTTTGCAAGGCCTTGGAATCAGTGGTAAGTGCCCGAGTCACCTTTTTTGTCAATCAGCGACTACCTCGGCAATCGGTGGCCCGGCGTGCGGAAAGGCAGCGAGGTAGTCTTCTCCCAGGAGAGCCGCCAAGGTGGCTGCGATTTGACTTTGAGTGACACGACCGCAGTACTTTCGCTCGCCCAATGCAGGCGTATCAGGTCCGAGAAATGCCATCCACATGTTTTCAGCGCCTTCGATCTTCGCGCCATGATTCTTCCAGTTTTCCGGTCCTGAACCGCGACCGTGGTCTGTCGTGAGAATGATCGTCGTCTGATCACGATACTGATCCATTGACTGGACAAGTTCCCACAAACGGCGGATGTAGTCATCTACGGTATGAGCCGATTCCAGCACGAGGTCATAGCGTCCCGCATGTCCCCAGTGGTCGGTCTCAAGAAAGCCGATGAAAAGCAATCGAGGTTGATGTTGAAGCAGATGTTCGCGGGCGGCCTGAAACAGCAGCGAGTCAGCGAGCTCTGCGTCATTGACCCGGTAAACGGTGTCGGAGATCAAGTCGTTAAGCAACCGCTGCTGTGGATTCGGATGCGGTTCGGGCAATCGCTCCCAGCCTCCCATCACGGGAAAGTTGCATCGCTCGCGGTTGAAGATGAAGGGGGTGACATCCCACCCGCTGTACGCTGCCACTTTGCCATTGAACGCTGGCTTGCGATGAAGCCATTCAAATACCGTGAAGTTCTCATTGGGTTTCTTGTCGTTACTGTCGATCTTGGGGTCGGCATATCCGGTAAGGATCTCGTTGTATCCCGGGTAAGAAAACTTCATGTTGTTGACGATTTGCGATGAACTACCGGCGTTCATGTTGCCATAAATCTGGCCGTCGCTGGCGAACTTGCTCCAAAGAAACGGCAGAAGGACCTGTCGACGTTCTTCGGGTGTTTCCCGCCAGTATTTGGCTTCGGTTGCCTTCACATTCGCGACTCCACCATGTTCTTTACTGAGGAGTTGCTGCTCCGCTCCGGTAAACACTTCCTGCCAGCGCAGCCCATCTGTCGTGATCAGGATCACATTCTTTGTTTTGAGCCCTTGGCCTGAGGCCATGCTCACGAAGAACGTGAGTAACAGGAGCAACAACGCAGTGGCTTTGGGAATCAATGTTCGGGATCGGCTGCAGGCCATCAGAGTCGGCTTTTGTTTAGAGGTTGAGCATGTCGTCTTACGGCCATTCATCTGGCAAGTACGTGTCAATGTACTGAGAAGTCATACGACGATGAAGTGCCACACACCCTCGAGCAGCCTTCGCTAAGCCATGATCTCGTTCACGACGTTTCCGTGAACATCAGTCAGCCGGAAATCCCGGCCAGCATGGCGGTAGGTCAGCTTCGTATGGTCGATGCCCATGAGCGCAAGGATCGTCGCGTGGAAGTCGTGGACGTGGACCTTGTTCTCGGCCACGGTCGCAGCCAGTTCGTCGGTACTGCCGTAGCTAATCCCCCCTTTAACGCCCCCGCCAGCCATCCAGGACGAGAAACACGCCCCGTGGTGGCCACGGCCTTTGACTCCATCGACGCCGGGAGTCCGACCGAACTCCGTCGTCCAGACAACCAGGGTTTCGTCGAGCATCCCACGGCGCTTGAGGTCTCTCAGCAAGCCCGCGATCGGCTGATCGACTGCCTTCGCGTGCTCGGCGTGTTCCGCCATATCGCCGTGCTGGTCCCAGTTGTGACTTGAACTGCCGTCAATCAGCTCGATGAACCGGACACCACGCTCTGCCAGTCGTCGCGCAACGAGACACTTCCAAGCGAAGCCGTCGGTCTGACCGGGCTTCAGTCCGTACAGCCCCAGCGTCTCTTCCGTCTCCTGTCCCAGGTCGAACGCCTCGCGGGCGTCGGTCTGCATGTGGAAGGCCGTTTCAAAGGTCTTGATGCGTGCCGCCAGTTCCTGATCGCCGCTCCGGTCGGCGAGGTGTCGACGATTCAGCTCATCGGCAAACCCGAGCTCCAGCTGTTGCACGCTCGGCTGAGGCGTACGCGGATCGAGGTTGATGATCGGCGTGGCTCCCGGAACAACGCGGACACCCTGGTGATAAGCTGGCAGGAAGTCATTCGCGTAGACCTGTGTCCCGGCATACGGCAGTTGCTGGGCGAGGACGATGAATGAGGGCAGGTTCTGGTTGAACGTCCCGAGCCCGTAGCTGACCCAGGCTCCGATGCTGGG
>CANJZR010000441.1 GCA_947479075.1 Planctomycetaceae bacterium | reverse complement strand
CCCAAGTTTGCGTACCCCTTCATCGCACTTCTGCTGGCAATGACGGATTGCATCCCCGGGCTACTGCTCCAGCGGGATCGGTTCACGCACGCCGCTTTCTCGCAGTGCACCCGTTTTCAGGTAACGCCGCGTAGCTTCGATGATCTCAGGATTCCAGGGCTGGAATGAATGCAGCCCGCGGACGGTCAGCGAGTCGACGGCGCCCGGCAGGAAGGCGCTCTTCAGTGTGACGATCCCGTCGTCGTCCCCAGGGATCAGGGGGTTGTAGCCGTCGGGAGTCCCCTTGGCCCCCGCGATCACGGCGAACTCCATGGTGGGCGGGGGGAGCTTGCTGATGTACCCGGCCGTGTTGGCGATCAGCTGTTGTCCGGAGGGGCCAAAGACACCCCGATACAGCCAGTTCCGCTGAAGCATGTCCGCCATCTCGGCACCACAATTGGGGGTCCCGATCATGACCAGTCGTCGCACACGAGTGTCCGAATAATCCTGGCACCACTTCCGCACGACCAAACCACCCAGGCTGTGAGCAACCAGATGAATCTCGTCAATCCCCTCGAGCGATTGGATCACACTGTGCAGCTGGGCTGCGAATTCGTCGATCGGCTTTTGCGTGCTGGGGTAGTCCAGGCGGACGAACGTGACGCCGTCCTGCTCCATGGTCTTCTCCATTTCACGCCAGACCTGGGATGACCGCAGGATTCCGTGCAGTGCAATGACAGCTGTCCCGGACATCGGGGCCAGATTTCGAGCCCGCTTTTCCTCGTCGAGGGCTTTCTGGCAGTCGTCCAGTGTGCCCCATGCTCGGCGGATATCGGAAGGATCGATCAGCCGGAAATGCCCCGAGTAAATATGCTGCTGGATTCGCCAGCCACGAAAGAACTGGAGATCCGACCAGAATTGGCGCCCCCCGAAGGTCGGCGTGGGAAGGTTCAATCGACCGGGACTCATCGCTGGTGAACTCCGCTGGGCAGCATGAAACCAGTCCAGGTGCTGGTCGAGGGGGGCAGTGTACAGCTCGCTGAGAGGATCAGTCTCGTTCAGATCCCTGTGCTCTGGGCTCTCCCCGCTGGACGAGAGTGCTCGTCGCTCAGGGATTGTTTCGCCCACATTCTCCTGGTGAGAAGCCCTCTGGAAAAGTTGGCGTTCGATTTCGGGCAGTCCGCCGGGGACCGGTTCGAGGACTTCATCCCGGTGGCTCGTCCACTCCCGGCCGATGGCATCTTGATGCCGCCTGGTGATGTCGCGGGTGATCCAGACCTCGTCCCCCATAAGCAGGTAGCCGGGACGAATGCTTTCCACGTAAGTATCAACAGCCGTGCCATGCAGTAGGCCAAGGCTGACTAATCCCTGGTGTGACACGAGTAACAGGAGTGCAATCCCCAATCGCTTCATACGGATCTGCTCGCACTCCCGGAGGCAATAAATCAACGGGATTCTTCGGGAAATAGCGAGATGTGTCTACCTCAGTTCCTGATGAAGGTCTGTGGCTGTCTGGGTGTGGACAGGCTGGTTGTGCCCCGACAACCGGCCTGATTCAGCTGGCATGTTCCGCGTCATGGAAGAATGAAGCGGATTCGGACGCCGGAGTTCAAGGCAGCACCAGACAGCATCCGCCGACTCATGCATCGCTATTTTCCTGCGATGCATGAGTCGGTTGCCGTAAGTGATAGCCGTTCGATCAGGCCCGTCTCACCGATTGAACAGAAATGCCGAGCTGTTAATCAGTGCCCAGGCGAGATCTTGAGCCGCAGTCAGTCGGGCTTCCTTCAGCTGGCCTTCGCTCAGCTGGACAGCACGCTGCAACCGGGCGAATTTCGGATCGATCGGCAGCGGCAGATTGGCCTCGTCGAGTTTAGCTTTCAGGCTCGCCAACATCGCATCGATCTGGCGAGGTACCTTGGCCGCATCTCGCGTGGCCAGCAGACTCTTCAACTGAATATCCTCGCTGCGGAAGTAGTCGAGCAGGGATTTCTTCTGCTCGTCGTTCCGCTGTTCTGCGGGCACCTTGACGATCTCAGCGAACTTCGCCGGGAGTGAGAACTGCAGAGGCGGCACAGCTGTGGTGGCTGACCACCGGAACTTTCCGAGCGTGTGGGTCTTGTCCTGATACCGCTGGTCCATCGTGAACTGAATCACGACCGGACCTTCGATGTTGATCGGCTGAGCACACTCAAAGATCGCTTCGTGGTTCTTGCCGACCTGCGGCGAGACTGCCCAGCCGTTGGCCTCGTTGGGCGTCTGGCCATCAATCGCCGTGGCAACATCATAGCCCGCCTGGCTGAAGTCGGCCTTGGCTCCCCGCAGTGTGACCTTCTGCTTCTGGTCGGGGTGTCCCTTCGGCCAGACTTCGACAGTCAGTTCTGTCAGTACGAAGTTTCCGCCGCCTGAGCGTCCCGGACCACTGCCGGGCAGACGGGTGTCGGCCAGAGCTTCGAGCCGGAATCCGTTGATCCCCTTCAGCTCCGTTTCGACCAGCACGTCATAGGTCACGAAGTCGGCGTTCGGCCCGCTCACAAAGATGGCGTTGTCGGCCTCGGCTTCCATCTTGGCATCGTTGCTGGTCTTCATCGGACCGGGCGTGAGTGGCGTCCAGGGAGTGGCTCCCATCGATTGCTGCATGTCCCATGTGGCGAATCGACCCGGAACGGTGGCATCGTATTCGGCGTACGCCTGCTCGGCCGCAGCCAGCTTGGCAGCATGCTCCGCGTCGGCCTTCTCCTCGGCATCCTTCACCACAGCCCAGTGAGCGTCGTAAGCCGACTGCGCTGCGGCGATCTGCTGCTGACGCACAGCTTCGCGGGCTGCGGTCGTCGGCTCGATCTCCTTCGAGTAGGCCTGAAACTCGGCGACCAGTTTCTCGTGGTCGGCGGGAAGTGTCTTCAACTCTTCGATCGCAGCTGCAATCTCTGTCGGCCTGGCGGGCCGATTGAGGATTCGCATGAAGATCTCGTCAACGAGTTTGGAGTCATCGGCTTGAGTGGCGACGATCTGGGCCAGACCGTTACCTGCTTGAGAGAGAGCCTCGCCCACGGTTGGTCCGCTCATCAGTGCCATGACGGCCCCGAGTTGCACAGCCGAGGATCGTTCGCACTCGCAGGCACTCTCACGCACTGGTCGACCAGTGGTCGCGAGGAAACCGTCCGTGAGGTCGGTGCCCGAATCGGGAATCGAGGCGGCCCGAGCTCCCTCGGGCAGGCCGGGGATGTGGGTCTTCGAGCCGGTCACCGCATACAGGCTGTCGAACAGCACTTCGGCGGGCAATCGCCGGGCTTGAGCGTGCGAGTAGTTCTGCGTGTCGTCCTCGTTCCACGAGTTCGTGGCCACCGACCGCTGGTAGGTCTGGCTCTTGCAGATCGTCTTGGTCAGCTGCTGCACATCGAAGCCCGACTCGATGAACTTCTTCGTCAGCCAGTCGAGCAGCTCCGGATTCGTCGGGGGGTTGCCGGCTCGGATGTCGTCCAGCGGCTCGATGATGCCCGTGCCGAGCAGATAGCCCCACACGCGGTTCACATAGCTGCGGGCGAAGTACTGGTTATCGGGCGAGGTAATCCACTTGGCCAGCTGCTCGCGGCGGGAGGCATTCGGATCAGCGGAGTACTGGGCCGCGTAAGGGAACTGCGGAGGGGCCACTGCGTTCGTCCGCAGGTGAATCGTCTCACCATCGGGCTTCTCGAACACATCTTCCCACAATGGTTTGGCTCCTTCGACAGCTGTGCCGCCGATGTTGCCATCGGGGTGCTTGGGATCGCGCTGCAAACCAACGCGGGAGAAGTACGCTGTGGTCTGGTAGTACTGGTCCTGGGTCCAGCGTTCAAACGGGTGATCGTGGCACTTGTTGCAGTTGAACCGCACCGCGAGGAAGAGGTGCGTTGTGTTCTCCATGATCAGATCAGGATCGCGGAGCGTCTTGTAATAGCTGGCTGGCGGGTTGTCCTTAGTCGACCCGTTTGCGGTCAGGACCTTGTAACAGAACTGGTCAT
>CANJZR010000440.1 GCA_947479075.1 Planctomycetaceae bacterium | reverse complement strand
TCGTCCGCGCGAAGAGTGAACTGTCGGATAACGACATCACTGATCGCCTGTTCCTGAGCATGGCCCTCGAAGCGGTTCGAGCCTTCGAGGACAAGATCGCCCGCCATGCCGGTGATGTCGACATGGCGATGCTGCTGGGGACGAACTTCCCGGCCTTCCGGGGTGGTCCGCTCCGCTGGTGCGATACCGAAGGGGCCAAGAATATCATCGACCGTGCCAAGAAGTGGGAGTCGCTGGGAGGTCGTTTTGCGATCCCCGCGTCACTCACCGAAGCTGCCAAATCGAACACTCGTTTCTACCCGAGCTCATCCAACTCTGCTGCGAGGTCCGTATGAACTCCGCTGTAATCGTGGACGCTGTCCGCTCTCCGATTGCGAAAGCGTCCGCAGAAGAAGGTTTCTTCCGTGACGTTCGCGCTGACGATCTGTCCGCATTCATGATGCAGACACTCGTGCAACGCACCGGCATCGACCCGCATCTGATTGAAGATGTGAAGTGGGGCTGTGTCCAGCAGCAGGGCGAGCAGGGTGTCGACATCGCCCGCAACGCCGTACTGATCGCTGGCCTCCCGATGGAAGTCGGTGGCGAGACGATCAACCGCAACTGTGCATCGAGCCTGTGCGCCCTCAACAACGCCGCCATGAGCATCATGGCCGGTTGCGAGGACATCCAGATCGTCGGCGGTGTGGAGCATATGCACCACGTTCCGATGACAAAGGACTACAACCCCGCCCCCAGCATGTTCCGCATGAACAGCAGCGGCATCATGTACATGGGACTGACCGCGGAATACCTGGCCATGAAATATGGCATCAGCCGCCAGCGCCAGGATGAGTTTGCCGCTCGCAGTCATCAGAACTGCGCAGCTGCGCATGCGTCGGGTAAGTTCGACTGGGAGATCGTTCCGTCGATCGGACGCGACCCCGAAGGACGGAAACGCCCGATCATCAAGGATCAGTGTTTGCGCCCCGAAACCACCGTCGAGGGGTTGGCGAAGCTGCCGCCAGCATTCAATCCAGCGGGCGGATCAGTCACCGCTGGGAACAGCTCGCCCCTCAGCGTCGGCTCATCGGCACTGCTGATGATGTCTGAGGCGAAAGCGAAGGAACTGGGGTTCAAGCCGCTCGCCCGTGTGAAGGCGATGGCGATCACCGGCGTCGACCCGAGCGAGATGGGCATCGGCCCCGCGCCCGCGATTACCAAGGCCCTCAAGCGAGCGAACCTCAAGCTCGATGACATTGGAGCGATCGAGATCAACGAAGCCTTCGCGGTCCAGGTCCTGTCAGTGCTGAAGCTGCTCGGCACCGATGAAAAGCGAGTGAATACTCGTGGCGGAGCCATCGCCATCGGTCATCCACTCGGGGCCAGCGGAGCCCGCATCACGACAACCCTGTTGTCGCGGATGCGTGATGAAGGAGTGCGATACGGAGTCGCCTCGCTGTGTATTGGTCAGGGGCAGGGAGCTGCAACGGTTTTCGAAAACTGCAACTGAGGTTCGCGCTCATGAAGACCGACTTTCCCAACCTGACGGCGATGCATCGTGCTTCCTGCGAGAAGTTCGGACCACGTCCCGCGATTCGGTACAAGAAAGACTGCACCTGGCACGAGATCACCTGGACCGATTACCGCAGCTATGCGGACTGTCTTGGTGCCGGGTTGATCGAACTCGGGGTTCAGCCCGGGGACCGCATCGCCATTCTTTCTGAGAACCGCTGGGAATGGCTGGTCGCAGATCACGCCATTTTGACGGCTGGTGCCGCGGACGTTCCGATCCACGCTCCTTCGACAGCCGCTCAAATCCAGTATCAGCTCGAACACAGCGGGGCCTGTGGGATTGTTGTCAGCACGAACGATCAGTGGGCGAAGGTCGCGTCGATTCTCGACACCGTACCCACCCTCAAGTTCGCCATCCTGCTCGATGCCCGTCCGGAGTCCTCACCGATCCCGACCTACACGTGGGATGGTTTGCGTCAGTTGGGTGTCCGGGCCGGAGCGAAAGGACGCCAGGAGATTGATGCCCGGCAGGCCCAGATCAATGACGACAGCCTGGCCACGATCATTTACACCAGCGGCACGACCAGCCGCCCCAAAGGCGTCATGCTCAGCCATGGCAATCTGCTGACGAACTCGGTCGCCAGCCTCATCGTCAATGGTGCTGACAGTTCCGATGTCATCATGAACTGGCTACCGCTGAGCCATGTATTCGCGAGGCTGTCCGACCATTACACGTCGACGCTGACCGGTATGACCATGGGCCTGGCCCAGACGGCAAATACGGTCCTCGATGACGTCAAGGAAATTCAGCCCAGCTATTTCACCACGGTGCCGCGTCTGATGGAAAAGGCTTGGGCAGTGCTGATGGCACAGCCCGAGGCCGAGCGAGTCGCACTGGCCAGGAAGATGTTTGGTCGCCGCCTGAAGAACATGACCTCCGGCGGAGGTCCGCTGCCACCTCACATTGCCTACGATTTCAAGGCTCTCGGCCTTCTCATCTACGAAGGCTACGGGCTCACCGAAACCTCCCCGATCATCTCGGTGAATCGCGAGGGTCACTGGAAAATCGGCACCGTCGGACGTGCGATCATCGATGTCGAACTGAAGATTGCCGATGACGGCGAAATCATCACCCGTGGCCCGCACGTCATGCAGGGGTACTGGAACGACCCCGCCGCGACCGCAGCTGCGATCAAGGATGGCTGGTTCTACACCGGTGATCTGGGCAGCCTCGACGATGAGGGCTACCTCAAAATCACGGGACGCAAAAAGGACTTGATCGTCACGGCGGGCGGCAAGAACATTGCACCGGCGGCGATCGAAGCTCTGCTTGTTCAGGATGACTTCATCGAGCAGGCGATTGCCCACGGCGATGCCCGCCCCTTCGTTTCGGCCATCATTGTTCCCCGGTTTGAGAAGCTCGACGAAGCGATCCGTCAGTCAGGCGGTGCATTTACCCATGATGGGGGTGTCGTTGCCGACAAGAAACTCAAGGACTGGTTCCAGGGACGAGTGAATCAGGCACTCAAGGACTTGAGTAATGTCGAACGAGTCAAGAAGATCATTCTGCTGAGTCGGCCGTTGAGCCTCGATCAAGACGAAGTGACCGTCACACAGAAGGTCCGCCGCACTGCGGTATTCAACCGATTTCAGTCGCAACTCGATGCACTCTATCAGGGCGCAGCTGAATGACCGCTGAATCCACACCCAACAATCCACCGCCGCAGCGAGACTGGGCGCAAAATCGATTTGCGACCCTGTTGCACCTGCCGCCGCTCGAAATGCGGGATGGCGGGGCTCGCCTGGAGTTCGTGGTGGAGGAAATCCACTTGCGTCCCGGCGGAGTGGTTCATGGCGGCGTCTTCGCGACGGTGCTCGATACGGTGACCGGCTATGTGGGCTACATCGTGGGACCACCGAACCACGAAGTCCTGACGATGCAGCTCAACGTCAACATGACATCCACAGCCAAACTCGGTGACCGGCTGATTGCAACCGCCAAAGCTCTCCACTCCGGACGGCGAACCGCCGTTGTGCACGGAGAGCTGCGTCGCGACGACGGCAAGCTGTTGGCCACTGGAAGTGCGACCCTCTTTTATGTGAAGGGAGAAATTTCGTCGTGAAGTTTCTCGTTCCGCTGAAACGTGTCTTCGATCCCGACACCCGGATTCGTTTGAAAGCCGACGGATCGGGCGTGGAAACTGATGGCGTCAAGTACGCCATCAATCCGTTCGATGCGATCGCCCTCGAAGAGGCCCTGCGGGCTCGCGACCTGCACGGCTCAGGTGAGGTCGTCGTCGTCAGCATCGGCTCCACCGACAGTCAGGAACAGCTGCGAGCTGGCCTGGCCATGGGGGCGGACCGGGCCTTGCTGGTCAGACACGAGGCCGAAATCGATTCGCTGGCTGTCGCCAAGATCCTGGCCGCTGTCTACAAAAAAGAGCAGCCGAATCTGGTGCTGATGGGGAAGCAGGCGATCGACGACGACTCGA
>CANJZR010000439.1 GCA_947479075.1 Planctomycetaceae bacterium | reverse complement strand
GAGGCCCTGAAAAGGATGATCATGTCCGTTGTTTAAGCTGCAGCGGCCGGATGTGAAATCAGGCCAACTGTGGGGGCCATGAGGCATGAAGGTTCACCGCGGGGCGCCGCAGAGTAACGTAGCGGAAAGTACAGCGACTCACCTTTCGTTTCCCCCCTCTGCGATCCTCGGCGGCGCTCTGAACACGTCAAAGCACGCCAGCAGCCCCTCATTCACACGATCGACATGAAGGGCGGTGTGATGCACTGCAATGCGTCACGTACCAGCGGGTGAAGCGGCTGTCGTGATAAGTGGAAACTCAAGTCCGCTGATCTCGGCCAGAGATTTTCCGGCAATCCCCTGCATGTCACCGTACATTCCGGCGATCGCGTCCTCCGCCCCCAGCAGCTGTTGTTCACGCTTGGCCCACATCTTCGTCAACGTTTTGCGTTCCTTGTCGAGGTCCTCCTTCATGTCAGCCAGGCGTTCGACGACAGCCTCGACTCGCTGCCGGAAGTTCGGCCCGGTGAGGTAGCGATAGATCAGTTCCATCTTCGATTGCTGACCTTCGCTGGCCTGTCGGGCGTTCGCGATCTCGATGAGCGTCTCGCGCAGGATCGAAGCCAGCGGCAGGGCATACCTGGGTGAAGTCACCCAGATCCCTTCGATGAATGCGAACGACTCGACCTCTTTCGGTAGGGCTGCCGAAACGATGATCGCCAAATTCGCTTTGGCGGATCGCTGGTCATCCCGCAGTTTGGCTAACCAACCATCACTCCAGTTCTTCGTTCGCTTCGATTCCCACAGAATCGTGCCGCACGGCTGACGGGCGTTGCTGCAGACCCGCTGCAGCGCGTCACCGCCGAACTCGCCCTTCGGGACTGGTTCAACTTCGTCGTAGGTGAATCGATTTCGCAGTGACTGCTCGAGTTCGAGTTCCTGGACCTCACCCTGTAACTGTTGTGATCCCTGTTCAGCTTTCTGTTTGAGGTCGTCGATCTGACGGCTCATGTCGGCAATCTTCTTGTTCGCCTCGAAGAGTGTCAGCTTCATGTTCTCTTCGGCTTCCTTCTTGGCCTGATCGCGAGCTGTGGTGAGTGACTGAGCCACCCGTTTCTCAATGGTCAGGTCGAGCTCGCGCTTCTCGTCGTCGAGCTCCCGCTGTTTGCGGAGCAGGTCGGCCTGCGTCTTTTGTGCTTCCGCAAGTTTCGTGTTCCGATCTTTGAGGACCTCCTGAGCTTCCTGCAGCTCGCGCTGCTTGGCTTCGAGTTCGGCTCCCAGCAGTTGTTTGGCGTTCTTTGTGGCTTCCGCCTGCAGGCGTGTCCGTTCGGACTTCAGCTTTTCGGCAACCTGCTCATCAATCTCTGTCTTGGCCTGCTCCAGTTGGGCCTGCTGTTGCTGGAGTGCTGCCTCGCGTTTCGCGATGCCGGCATCCTTGTCCGCGAGTCGCTTCTCAAACTCACGGCGAGTCGCCTCTAGCAGGGGAGCTGCCAGAGATTCCGTTAGCTTCACTTCCTGGCGACAGTTTGGGCAGACAATGGTAGGTTCAGACATGGGATTCCTCAGAACGATGATCGGCGGCGAATCTTATCGCAGTAAACATCGAGATCCCAACGTACCCGGCGAGGCAATCCTACCGGCTCTATCGCGAGACCTGTTCGGCCAGCACCTGCAGCATGCCGACGCAGAAGTCGGGCAGATCGTCGGGCTTGCGGCTGCTGACAAAGTGGCGATCAACGATGACAGAAGCATCAGACCAGAGAGCTCCCGCGTTGATCAGGTCATCCTTGATCCCGGGGGATCCCGTCACATTCACGCCGCCGTAGACCTTGGCCGAAATCGGCATCCAGCCTCCGTGACAGATCGCCGCGATCAGCTGGCCGCGTTCATGAAACTGGCGGATCAGCTCCAGCACTTTGGGATCTCGCCGTAGCTTGTCGGGCATCCAGCCACCGGCACACAACACCCCATCGAAATTGTCCGCATTCAGATCGCGGATGGCGGTGTCCGATTTACAGGGGTACCCGTTCTTGCCTGTGTATTGATGACTGGCTTCGAGTCCGGCCAGCGTCATCGAAACTCCCGCCTCTGCCATACGCAGCTTCGGATACCAGAGTTCCAAGTCCTCATAATCGTCGCCCACAAAGGCCAGCAACTTGAGACCGTGCAGAGGTGATTTCGACATAAGGGCGTCTATTCCATCAGATGGGGGTGACACGAGCCGCTGCAGCTGCGGTGGACCGTCAACACTCGTCCACGAAATCATATCGCCCCTCAGCTCACTTCGCCCCTGTTGCCAGCCCGTCAAATATCCACGTTCGAATACAAATCTCGTTCAGAAACACGGTCGCTAAACGTCAGCGCACAGCTCGCAAGGTTGAGCCCTCTCCCCCTTCGTTTCCTTGCTTTCCTTATGTTCAATTCTCTTTTGTTGACGTTTCCTACTCTCTCGACTTGGTCTGTTAAATCAGAAATGGAACAGGAGAGAAGCAAGGAAACGAAGATGCAGGGCTTCCAGTTTTCTTTGCGCTCAGCGGGAATGGTTACTTGCCGGTGGACATTGGCGGCAGGGTGAGCGGCGGGCCGTCGAGAGTGTTGTTGTAGAGTTGGCGGAATTCAAAGAAGCGGGCTGCCGAGGCCCCCAGACTTGCCTGGATCGCAGCTCCGAACCGCACTGCAGTCGTCGCGTTGTCGCCGAGGGAGAGGGCCTTGGCGACCTTGGTGATTTCCTGCACCTGTGGGTCCTGTTCGATTCGGGCGATGTCTTCGTTCTTCAGGCTGGCGGGATCAGTCGTTGATTCGTTTGACCAGATCTCGCGATATTTGCCATCACTCAGGCGTGCGTAGAAGTGGGTGGTGACGGTCGCTGGTCCGGTGCCGGTGATCGAGGGGATACGAGTCACACAGAAGCCGCGTGCATCGAGTTTCGTCACTTGCTCTACGACATTCGGCAACCAGTCATCGGGATTGGCCGAGGAATTGGCCTTGGTGTTCGAACCGAGATCAAGCCCGAGTCCCTTGAGTTCTTCTCCGGCGAGCCCGCCCTTGAGTGCCTCAGCTGTGGTTTGTGCGAGGATCTCAGCCAGGTTCGGTCGCTCCGCCCCTTCGCCGACGCGGACGAGGTAATTCCCGGTCCCCTGGAATTCGACTCGCTGCCGGTACTCATACTCAAAAATCGCTTGCCGGGCCGCCCACTCATCCGGCGACTGTGCCTCACCAGCAGGGAGGCGATCGGTCAGATTGACCGTGGCCTGTTCCCAGTCGGGCACCTTCTTCTCCACAGCTGTCTTCAATGTGCCGAACGATGACGTTTCGACGTGGGGCAGCTGTTGCTCCCAGGCGACCATCGCCAGTTTGCGTGAGCGGTTGTTCGCCTGAAAAACTCGCTTCACACGATCGTTCGGGATGGTGACGATCTGGAATTGGGAAGCGGGGGCTGCCGCGTTGAGGTTTGGCTTTGCGAGGCGATCCAGTTCCTGTTTCAGAGCGGACACCAGTCGGGAGTCAGCGGCCCGCTCTTCTTTCCAGCTCGTAATGCGCTGAATGAGGTCCTGACGATTCGTCTCGATCAGTGAGGCTGCGTCGTCGTTGAGTTTCTTTGCCAGCTCTGGCTGGTTGTTGCTCAGCCAATCTCGCTGAACCACAATTCGCAACTCTTTGTCATCCCGGCTGAGGACTGAGCCCCTTAGCTCATCTCCCCCCTTCAGCTGGACGATATCGACGCAGTAGAGCCTGGCCTCTCGTGTCGTTAGCTCGGCCCGCAATGAAACAGGGAGTGCGAACAGCGTGGCCATGGCAAGCAATAACCATCTACGCATGATGCACTCCCCGAAAGTGAGGCAGAGTCGTCAAATTCGCGTGACCTATTCGGTCTTCAGGATCACGTCCTTGATCTGCACAATCATCGCAGGTCCCACGTGCAGTTGCAGGGCCAGTTTGCCCGACTTGTTCGACTTTTCGGCATGTTCATCCGTCACTTCGCTCGTCATGTGACCGTTGATGAAGTGCTGGAGCT
>CANJZR010000438.1 GCA_947479075.1 Planctomycetaceae bacterium | reverse complement strand
GTCGTCGTTCCGCTAGAGGCCTCGTTCCTGCAGCGTCGTTGGTGCCCCGAGCAGCCCCAGAATCCCGAGTCCGTAAAACGTGTACTCGACATCGGCCAGATTGTCCCACTCCGCCGCTCGAAAGCCGCCGGTTGGTCGTTCCAGTTGCTTCTCGACAAAGAGCCGCAAGATCGGCGGATCGACCAGAGCGCTGACTTCGATATCTTGAGCTGTCAACACGGCGGTAAAGGTCGAGAGCCCGTCCGCGATCAGGATCCGACCATTCGCCAGGAACGCCGAATCGTCGGTCCGGACATCGACCAGAAACGCTGCGATGTCCTCCCGCAGTTCAGCGTCCACTCGACTCTGCATGTGCAGAATCGCACACGCCGCAGCTGTGGGGTTTGTTCCGCTGCGTTTCATCTGTGCGATCTCGACGAATCCACCGTCGTCCCGCTGTCGGTCATAGATGAACTGGGCAAGTGCGTTGGGGCGAGGCGGCGTTTTGCCAAGCAGTTGATATGTCAGGTACACCAGAAAGGTGTGGTAAGTGCTGCTGGCTCCCCCTTCGGGCCCTTTGGCGTATCCGCCGTCCTTCATCCTCAGGGACTCCAGGCGAGTGGCGATCTGCTCGGGCCAGTCCGACGGGGCCTCGGCGAGGAGATCTCTTCCTCCGACTAACTGGATCATGGCCGACATCGAAAGCCAGTTCATCAGGTCAATGACGCCCAGTGTTCGCCAGTCAAACGCCAGCAGGTAGCGCCGGACATTCTCGGAAATATCGGGGGTGAGTTCGCCGAGAATCTGCAGTGCCCGCAAGGCAAACGAACTGTAATACAGATCCGAACCCCCTTCGCGACCGCAGAATCCCCCGTCGGGCTGCTGCTTGGACAGCAGAAAATCGCGATGTAGCTGTCGACGCTCGGCGGGAAGGTAATGCAAACCGGTCGTCAGCCGCGCGGCGAGTCGTACGAGATAAGGCAGCTCAGCCATTCCGAGTCGGTCAATCTATGAGGGCAAGTGCGATGGCTGTCCACCTGGCAGCGGTCGCCGATCGGGAGAGACTGTAGCAGTTTGAGACGCGAGGCTGCGACCGACAGACACGCGAAATCATGCATCGTGAGACTCTCGATTTCACAGTCGGTGAACGCTGTCACGTCTGGCGGGTCTCGACTATAATCCGGGCTGCGTACATTCTGGCCATTGTTGGACTTGCGACGGAACTGTCCATGGGAATTGAATTCAAACTCCCCAATCTTGGTGAGGGAGTCTCATCTGCTGACATTGCCGAAATCCTAGTCAAGGAAGGAGATACGGTTTCTGTCGGCCAGATCGTCATGGAACTCGAAACGGATAAAGCCGTGGTTGAGTTGCCATCCGCACATGCGGGCGTTGTCGGTCGGATTCTTGTCACCGAGGGGGCAACCGTCACTATTGGTCAGCCCCTGATGGTGATTGAAGGCGCGGGGGCCGCATCTCCCCCTGCTGCGAAGCCTGCCACACCCGCTGCCCCGGCCGCAAAAGCCGCACCCTCTCCCGCCCCGGCTGTACCGGCCGCCGCGAAACCAGCTGTGGCTCCGGCGCCGCAGGCTGCCCCGGCTGCATCTTCGGGGCCGGTCGAATTCAAGCTCCCCAGCCTGGGCGAAGGCGTGGCTTCGGCCGACATCGCTGAGATCTCGGTCAAAGAAGGGGACTCGGTCTCCGTCGGGCAGATCCTGATGGAGCTGGAAACCGATAAGGCGGTCGTAGAACTGCCCAGCGGCGTGACCGGTCGAGTGACCAAAGTTCTGGTCAAAGCTGGCGAGTCGATTAAGCCCGGCCAGGTGTTGCTCGTTGTGGAAGGCGCAGCTGCCGGTGGTGCAGCGGTGGCCCCGGCTCCCGCCTCTCCTGCGAAAGCACCTGCACCCGCGCAGGCTTCCGCTCCGGAAGTTGCTCCCCAGCCTGCACTCACCCCGACACTGGTCGATGCCCCTGCTCCGTCGGCCCCGGTGGTTCAGAACACGTCTGCGCCGGTGCCCGCGGCCCCGGCGACTCGCCGACTGGCCCGCGAACTGGGCGTCGATCTTCAGGTTGTGAAGGGCTCTGGTCCCGGCGGACGGATCACACAAGAGGATGTTCAGGCCTACGTCCGTGGCAAGTTGCAACAGCTGGCTGTGGCCCAGACCAAGGCCCCCGCATCTCGAGTCATGAGTGCGGGCGGTATTGCCCCGCCACCGCTTCCCGACTTCTCCCGCTTCGGCGTGACCGTCCGCGAGCCGATGAATAAGATCGCCCGGACTGCGGCCGAAAATCTGACCGTATCGTGGAACGTGATTCCACATGTCACTCAGCATGACAAGGCCGATATCACCGATCTGGAAGCGGCTCGCAAGCGGTTCGGCGATGGCATCGGCAAGAACGGTCCGAAGGTCACGATGACCGCCATCGTCATGAAGGCATTGGCCACCGCGCTGCAGGCATTCCCCAAATTCAACAGCAGTCTTGATCCCGAAACCAACGAGATCGTGCTGAAGAAGTTCTACAACATCGGCTGTGCGGTCGACACGCCGACGGGACTCGTGGTGCCTGTCATCAAGGACTGCGACAAGAAGAGCATTCTGACGATCGCATCCGAACTGACCGAACTGGCGGGCAAGGCTCGCGATCGCAAGTTGTCGATCGACTCGATGCAGGGCGCGACCTGTACTGTGACCAATCTCGGTGGTCTGGGTGGCGTTGGATTCACACCGATTGTGAACTACCCGGAGGTTTGTATTCTCGGGATGTCCCGGTCTCAGATGGAACTCAAGCTGGAAGACGGCAAGGTCGTCGAACGGATGATGCTGCCACTGTCGCTGTCCTACGATCACCGCGTGATCAATGGCGCCGATGCGGCCCGGTTCGTGACAGCTTTGTGCAACATGCTGGCTGATCCATTCCAGCTGATGGCGACCTGTTAATTCACCGGGTTGTTTCAGTTTCCGGTCATTCCTTTCAAGAACTGGTGGAGGAGCCGAAGAAATGTTCAGGCTCGCATTTCTGCACGGCCATTGTCAGTGATTCCAGAGAAGCGAGGAATCCCGATGGATCGCTTGTCAAAAAACATCCTGGCCGCCGCTGGGCTCTCTTCGATTTCATTAAACAGCGGCGTTCTGGAATTGCTCTTCGATCAGATGAGCGACGTTGTGTTTTTTCTGAAGGATCATTTGGGGAGGTACTTGGCGGTCAATGCAGCCTTTGTTGAACGTCATGGTTTGAAGAGTAAGAGTCAGGTTCTGGGGAAGCGTCCAGTAGACCTCAGTCAGGGTGATTTTGGGATCGTTCCGACACAACAGGATGAATTGGTTCTGAGGACCGGGCGACCGTTGCTCAACCACCTTCAAATGCATTGGAGGACGTTTCAGAGTTCAGGTTGGTGCCTGACGACGAAAATTCCCATTCGAAATGCCGAGGGAGCCATCGTCGGACTGGTTGGGTTTTCTAAGGATGTCAAGACTCCGAGCAGGCGGAACGAGATTCCGGAAGCGATGGCTCGGGCGTTGAGCCATATGTCTGATCATCTGGGTGAGCAGGTCACTCCGTCGGCGCTTGCCAAGTCATCGGGGATGTCTCTGGCCCGGTTTACGCGACTGATTAAGTACATGTATGGGGTGACGCCAGTTCAATACATCGTTCAGACACGTTGTGTTGCCGCCGCTTACCTGCTCGTCCATGACGGTCGGTCCGTGTCTGAGATTGCAGTAGAGTGCGGATTCCAGAATCCCAGTTCGTTCTCGCGTACCTTTCGAAAGGTCACGGGCTTGGCACCGACTGTTTATCGCGGCGCAATGGTCCAGGGAGGGGCTTAGATTTCTCTCGCTGTGCAGATTTTATCGTGCCAGTGAAGAAATCTGTCAAAAGCAAAGTTTTTTTAACTTGATTGTCGACTGTCCTTGTTTTGCGAAAAACTTGTGAATTAAGATGAAATCGACAGTCTCTTGTATACGTATTCTCGTAACAGAGCTGAGTTTCGTTACTCCCTTCTTTGGTGGATGGAT
>CANJZR010000437.1 GCA_947479075.1 Planctomycetaceae bacterium | reverse complement strand
CCGAACTCGGCGATGTTACAGACCATCGTCTTGTCGAGCAGACCACGCTGAGTCAGGTCTTCGATGAGAGCTGAGTAGGCCTTGTCATACATCGGAGCGACAATGTCCCGCATTCCCTCGATCGAGGTGAATGGCTTGGAACCGTGGATGTCCCAGGTGATTTCATCGAACACGGTCAGGAAGGTGTTGATCGTCACGAACCGCACCCCAGCCTCGACCAGACGGCGAGCCAGCAGGCAGCACTGGCCGAACCGGTTCATGCCATAGCGTTCACGGACTTCGAGCGGTTCTTTCGACAGGTCGAACGCCCCGCGGGCCTGATCCGATGTCATCAACCGGAAGGCCGCCTGGAAGTTGTCGTCCATCAAGGCAGCGCTTTCGCTCGATTCGAATTCCTTGACTGTAAAGTCAACGATGTCTCGCATCTGGCGGCGGCGACTCAATCGCACTTCGCCAATGTCGGTCGGCGGCAACAGATCGGGAACCTTGAAGTTGGCGACCGAAGGATCGGCCATCAATGAGAACGGGTCATAGGCTTTACCCAGGAAGCCGCCCGCCTGGCCGTTGGGCAAGTTTCCGCCGCCGCGTCCCATCAACTCGGGCAGGACGACGAACGGAGGCAAATCGGTCTTCCTCCCCTTCAGATAAGACAGCACAGCTCCCGCGTGAGGGGTGTTCACCCCCCCCGTGAACTGTCGCCCCGTCTGCATCATCTGCCAACCGGCGTCATGCACAGCTGCGCCGGTATGGTGGACCGATCGCACGAACCCGATCTTGTCGGCGATCTTGGCGTGCATCGGCAGGATTTCCGACAGTTGGATTCCCGGGGCACTCGTGTTGATCGCCTTGAACGGTCCGCGAACTTCAGACGGAGCGTTCGGCTTCATGTCAAAAGTGTCGAGCTGGCTGGGAGCGCCGAGATTAAAAATCATGATGCAGGCCCGGTCGTCGTTCGCCGACTGTCCCGCCTGCTCTTTGGCAGCCAGATATTGTGGTAATGAGAGGCCAATCGCCCCGAGGGCCCCGACCTGCATGAAATCTCGACGTGTCCGACCGTCACAGGTCGTTGTCTTTCCATCACCAGTCAATGTCAGCATCTTGTCTCGCCTTCATCACTTGGGGTGTGCCCAGCCGCTCAGTTAAGTGAAACCCGGCGGCCATCCACGCATCAAACATGCTAAATGATTGAAACACGAAGCGAAAGAGGATCACGGAGTTCCGACAAACCTGGCCGAAAATTGAGCCTCCCGCGCTGCCAAAAGCCGCGAAGCCCCCATTTCGAGGTGTGACACTACGGATCGGAGGTCGTCTCTTGCTATACTTGAGGGCCGGTCCGGAAACCGTTTCCGTCCGGGATCAAGTAGCAAGCGATGGCGATCATGAGCGATACACGTAACCTGTTTCACAAAGTCTGGGATCTTCACACCGTCGGAACTCTGCCTTCCGGGCAGACTCAGCTGTTCATTGGTCTGCACCTGATTCACGAAGTGACCAGCCCCCAGGCGTTTGAAATGCTCCGCGATCGCGGGCTGAAGGTCATGTACCCCGAGCGCACGATCGCCACCGTCGACCACATCGTCCCAACCGATAACCAGGCCCGTCCGTTTCAGGACCTGCTCGCCGAGCAGATGATGACCTCGATCGAGAAGAACTGCCGCGAGTTCGGCGTCCGCCTGCTGAACATCGACGACAACCGTCAGGGCGTCGTCCACATCGTCGGCCCCGAGCAGGGCCTGACCCAGCCGGGAATGACGATCGCCTGCGGTGACAGCCACACCTCAACGCACGGGGCATTCGGGACGATCTCGTTCGGCATCGGTACGTCGCAGGTGGCCTATGTGCTGGCGACACAGACACTCGCCATGGACCGCCCCAAGGTCCGCCGCGTGGAAGTTAACGGCAAGCTCGGTGACGGTGTCTATGCCAAGGACGTGATCCTCCACATCATCCGTCACCTGGGCGTGAAGGGCGGCATCGGTTATGCCTATGAATATGCGGGTGAAGTCTTCGATCGCATGACGATGGAAGAGCGTATGACCGTCTGCAACATGTCCATCGAAGGCGGTGCCCGCTGCGGTTACATCAACCCCGACCAGACCACTGTCGAGTACCTGCGCGGTCGTCCATTCGCACCGCAGGGAGCAGACTTCGAGAAGGCCGCCCAGTGGTGGCTCTCACTCGCATCGGGTCCGAATGCGACCTTCGACGATGTGGTGAAGTTCGATGCTGCTGACATTGGCCCCACGGTCACCTGGGGCATTAACCCCGCCCAGTCGGTCGGTGTCAGTGAGCCGATTCCTGCGGTTGCCAAGTTCCCGAATGAAGAGCAGATCGGCGTCCGCGAAGCTCTCGATTTCATGGAGCTGAAGGAAGGCCAGTCGCTGCAAGGCCTCAAGATCGACGTGGCTTTCATCGGTTCCTGCACCAACGGTCGCATCTCGGACCTGCGGGAAGCAGCTCGTATCGCGAAGGGCAAGAAGGTCGCCCCGGGCGTCAAGGCCCTCGTCGTTCCTGGCTCGCAGCAGGTGCTGGCTCAAGCCGAGAAGGAAGGCCTCGACAAGATCTTCAGCGAAGCCGGGTTTGAGTGGCGGGCAGCTGGATGTTCGATGTGCCTGGCGATGAATCCCGACAAGCTCAAGGGCCGCGAGATCTGCGCTTCGTCCTCGAATCGCAACTTCAAGGGCCGCCAGGGTTCGCCCACCGGTCGCACGCTGCTGATGAGCCCTGCCATGGTCGCCGCAGCTGCACTGGCCGGTCATGTGACTGACATCCGCAAGGTGTAGCCTTCTCAATGAGGCTGGTGTTCAGAACCGATAGTACGTCAGCGAGCGGCAGACATCTGCCGCTCGCTTGTTTTATATGGACAGGGAGCCTGACATTTTCCTTGTCGACAGGCAGTTTGTTGATCGGCCAGGGTGTCTAGAATCGGGGCATGACTCGCGCACTTGCATCCTCAGTTCCGGCCATCGTTTGGCTTCGTCAGGATCTTCGACTGGCGGACCAGCCCGCATTGACGCATGCGCTGGAGTCTCACCACTCGGTCATCCCTGTCTACATTCACGGACCGGATGAGGAGGGCGATTGGCCTGCGGGTGGAGCCACGCGGTGGTGGTTGCACCACTCATTGGAGTCTCTGGACCGCGATCTGCGAGCGAAGTGCTCCCGTCTGATTCTGCGTTCAGGTCAAGCGACGGAGGTGCTGCAAACCCTCATCAACGAGACCGGGGCGAAGGCTGTCTATTGGAACCGGCGCTATGAACCCGCGATCACGGCCCGCGACCAGATCGTGAAGTCCGAACTGCGGAACGCCGGACTCATTGCGGAGAGCTTTAACGGGTCGCTGCTCTTTGAACCATGGGAGGTCGCCACCAAGACCGGCGGCCCGTACCAGGTCTTCACGCCGTTCTGGAAAGCATGCCTGGCGAAGTCAGGAGTTGCCGCCCCGCTGCCGGTTCCGCCAGCGATCCCCTGCCCTTCCAAGTGGCCTGAATCGGAGGTCCTAACGGAATGGAAACTGCGACCCAAAATCCCCTGGGATGTTGGGTTTCGCACGGAGTGGTCGCCGGGCGAGACCGGGGCTGGCCAGCTGCTTGAGCGGTTCCTCAAGCAGGCAGTGTCGACCTACCGGGAGTCGCGAAACCTGCCCGGCATTTCAGGGACATCGCGGCTCTCCCCGCATCTGCACTTCGGGGAGATCGGCCCCCGCCAGATCTGGCACGCAGTACATCACACGTTTCGCGGCCGACCTCCCGAGGACGCTCAAACCTTCCTGAGCGAGATCGGCTGGCGGGAGTTCGCTTATCACATTCTGTATCACTTCCCCACGACCCCTACAAAGCCACTACGTGCTGACTTCGAGCGGTTTCACTGGGCGACCAATGCCGAACAGCTCAGGGCTTGGCAACGCGGCCGGACCGGGTACCCGATCGTGGATGCCGGGATGCGCGAGCTGTGGACCACCGGCTGGATGCACAATCGGGTCCGCATGATTGTGGGTT
>CANJZR010000436.1 GCA_947479075.1 Planctomycetaceae bacterium | reverse complement strand
TCTGGTCCTACCATGAAGACCTCGTCCTCCAGCGCCATGCAGCCATCTCTCGCTAAATGCGTGGCCGGGGAGGATCTACAGATCGGCGACTACATCGCGATTCTGAACTCGACGTTCCAGCTCATCTCGTCGCAGTGGGACCGATGTGATCGCAGCCCGGAAGAGCTCATCCGCGTTAAGTACATCCCGACTGACGCCGGGCAACCCCGAAAAGTGGTGGGCGTCTGCCTGCCGTTCGTGTACGTGAAATGTGCGAACGACACCAGCGAGATCATCGATCTCCGCCTGACCCAGCTAGCCCGCCTCGACCGGCAGTGTGCGAAGGAGATCTGGCGTCAGACTGGTTCGAAAATCAAGATCGTCATCTAGTGAGGATTGCTCTTGATACGGCCCAGACATGACAGACGGCTCTGTTATCAAGTCACTCAACCGTACTACCCCACAATCTCCCGAATCACCTCTCCATGTACGTCGGTCAGGCGTCGGTCGATACCGTGGCTACGCAGGGTGAGTTTGGTGTGGTCGAGGCCGAGCTGGTGCAGGATGGTGGCGTGGATGTCGTAGACCTGGGTCGGGTGAAGGCGGTCGAGGGGTTTGTAGCCCCACTCGTCGCTTTCGCCGTGGGAGACGCCCCCTTTGATGCCGCCCCCGCAGAGCCAGTTCGTAAAACAATACGGGTTGTGATCGCGTCCCTTGCCGCCTTGTGAAGACGGCATCCGGCCGAACTCAGTGGTCCAGAGGATGATCGTCTCATCGAGCAGCCCGCGCTGCTTGAGATCGCGGATCAGGGCACTGGCTCCGCGTGCCATCCCGGTCGCCAGCGGGCCGTGGTCGCGGCGGATGTCTTCGTGCGAGTCCCAGTTCCGGCGGGGGAACCCGTTGTCGTTCCCCGACCAGATCTGCACGAACCGCACCCCGCGCTCAATCAATCGGCGGGCGACCAGACACTTCCGTCCGAAGTGGACCGTCTCCTCTGTATCGTTGATCTCGGTCGGGAACGACGAGGGAACCGCGTCGAGGCCGTACATCTTCAGAATGTGTTCCGGCTCTCCGCCGATGTCGAGGGCCTCGGGCGCAGCCAGCTGCATGCGCGCGGCCAACTCATAGCTGCGAATGCGGGCTTCCAGTCGGGAGTCCCCGCTGGCCAGCGAGAGCGATTCAGCGTTCAGTTTCGCCAGTACCTGCCGCGCAGCCTCATCACGATCCTTCGAGATCGCCGGGACGCGCGAGTCGGGAAAGAGATCATGGATCGGCGGGTTTCGTCCGGGGAAGACCGTCACCCCCGCATGTTGACCGGGGAGGAAAGCGGCGTCCCAGTTTTTGGTTCCGTTCGACGCGAAACCGCGATGGTCGGGCAGGACGACAAACGCCGGCAGGTTCTGGTTCTCGCTCCCCAGGCCATAGCTGACCCAGCACCCCATGCCAGGGAAGCCGGGGTTTTGGAACCCGGTCGCCTGGAGGTAGGTTGCCTGGCTGTGAACGCCGGTCTTGCCCACCATATTGTGGACGAAGGCCATGTCATCGACACAGCTGCCAAGGGCCGACACAACCTCGCTCAGCGGTTTGCCGCACTCGCCATAGGGTTTGAACTCCCACTGCGGTCGCATCCACGGGCCGAGACCGTCCTGGAACGTCTCAACCTTCTCGCCGAAGTCGGAGGCCTTGCCGTCATACTTGATGAGAGCTGGCTTGAAGTCGAACAGGTCAACCGCACTCGCCGCCCCGCCCATGAACAGCTGGATGACCGCCTTGGCCCGAGGGCGGAAGTGAGCCGAACCGGGACGGGGCTTCGGTGAGGCCGTATCCTCAGCTAGTAGTCCGTCCTGATGCAGTAAGCTCGAAAGAGCCAGCCCGGCAAAGCCACCGCCGACACTCTGTAACAGCTCTCGCCGTGAGAGAATGGGCTGTCGACCGGGATTTTCAGAGAAGCGTTTCATCGGATGGCTCCGGAGACAACGGACTAAGGATCAGCCCGTGCCACGTATTGTCCCGCACTCTGTGGCCTTTCGCCAGCTTCCAGTCGGAATCGTACTGCATGAACTACAGGAGACCGACGTGGGCGATCAGTAATGATACCTCGCCTGCAGAAAGTCGATGCGATCTGGGCCGACCAGATAGACCACGCGATGTTCCTGGGTCAGGCGTCTCGACCAGACGTTGGCTCCCAGGTACTTGAGTGGCTCGGGCTTGCCGATCCCCTCGAAGGGATCGCGCATGATCGCCTCCACGAGGTGTGGGACCTTGATCGCGGTCTGGCGGTTGGTCTCCACCCAGTATCGCAGGTCCTCGCGAAACTCAGGTTGAAACACCGAGACGCGTTCACTCATCGACACCCAGCTCCCGCCGGAGGGCAGCTGGAGCTTGGGGCTTACCTGAACCCTTTTGGGCACGCCGCAGCGCCGAGAGGAGTCGATCCGCATTCTTTGGAGAGCGCAGCAAGTGAGCGGTCTCAAGAATGCCCGACAGTTCGGATGCCGAGATCAATGCGACATCCTCAGCGCCACGCCGCGAGATAATCGCCACGTCCAAATCGGCTGTGACCTGATCACAGAGTTTCGCCAGGTTGGCGCGGGCTTCGGTATAGGTGGTTTGAATCGTCATCGTGCACCTCAATGGACATGTACAGGAATGCTGTACGCTTTCAAGAGAGAGCAGTCCACAGCAGACTTCGACAACCTAAATGCCTCCCGCTGAATCGAAGTCGGTTCTCGGGTTGGGCGGCAGGATGATTGACCACGGAGGTCACAGAGGCACGGAGAAAAAGAGGGTCCGTAATGGGGACTTCTTGTTGGCATTGGACCATGAGGTGAATCTCAGCTGACGTTCAGAAGGCAAAGCGACTGTGAGAAGAGAGATGGCTGCGGCCTGCGACGCTTCCCTCTTCCCCTCCGTGCCTCTGTGACCTTCGTGGTGAATCCCTTCCCCACTACTCTCCGCCGATCTTTCGATTGCGTGAGGAACAGTTCAGAAACGCCCCGGTGATCCTGCGACATTCCAGACTTCAACCCGCGAGGACCCCATCGGCGAGTTTCACGAACCGGTCGACTCGTTGGGCGATCACATCAATACTCCGGGCCCAGAAGTCGGGCTTCCGCAGGTCGTAACCCAGCGACGACTGCACGGCGTCTTCGGTCAGCTGACATCCGGTCGCGATCAGGAACTTGCGGTAACGCTCGGGGAAGTTCTTGTCCCCCTCAGCTGCGATGGAATAGAGACCATTCGACAGCAGGTACCCGAACGTATACGGGAAGTTGTAGAACGGCCAGCCGTGGATGTAGAAGTGCAGCTTCGAAATCCAGAAGTCGGGATACCAGCCCTCGTTGTCGAAGGCATTCAGGTACGCTTCCTTCTGAGCGGCCAGCATCAAAGCAGACAGCTCGGCGGCACTGACCTCGCCCTTCTTGCGAGCGATATGGAATCGGTCCTCGAACAGGAACCGGCAGTGGATGTTCATCAGGAACGCCACCGCATCACCCAGCATCTGATCGAGCATGCCCAGCTGCTCGCTGACGGAGGTGGCAGCTGCGAGACGCTTCTCTCCGAGCACAGCTTCCGCGAAGGTCGAAGCTGTCTCAGCGAGGTTCATCGGGTAGTCCTGCAGCAGGAACGGTTGCTCCCGCAAGACCCAGGAGTGGTACGCGTGTCCCAGCTCGTGAGCGAGGGTCGACATGCTGTCGGCGGTGCCGGTGTAGGTCATGAAGACGCGGGTCTGCTTCTTCGTCGGGATGCCGGTGCAGAAGGCCCCCTGGCGCTTGCCCGCGCGGTTCTCGGCCTCGACCCACTTGTGGCTGAAGGCATGCTTCGCAAAGTCGCCGAGGTCCGGGCTGAACTTTTCGAACGTGTCGCAGACGAGATCGACTGCTTGAGGGTAGGGCAGGTCTGCTTGCGGCGGTTCGCCCAGTGAGGTGGGCAACGGGGCGGCCTGGTCATACCATGCCAGCTTCTGCACGCCGAGCAGCTTCGCCTTGCGGTCGAGGTACGGGAGCAGGCACTTCTTCTTGTCG
>CANJZR010000435.1 GCA_947479075.1 Planctomycetaceae bacterium | reverse complement strand
TGGATTGCATTGAAGAATCGTCTGAGATATCGTCGAACTGGTGCAAATACGGTGCGACCAGAGGTCAGACGCTCAACGCAAGTCGAACAGGCATCAGGACCAGAGGCAAAGCTGATCTGTGATTCAAAATCCATTGTCCCCAAAGGACGTGTGGGTTCGAGTCCCACCTTCGGCACTCTGGCAACTCATGAAGTTGCTGGGAAACTAATAACGTCGAGTGATTAAGTCGCTCGGCGTTTTTTGTTTTGCAATCGTAAGACGGAATAATTGCTTGTTAAGAAATGGAGAGCTGTCATGTTGTGGCGTCATTGGTCTTGGACTGTTCGATTGTAATACGGATCGCTGTCTGCAGGTGCCGAACATTTGCGTGACTGGAGTCCCCGGACGAATCAGGCTGCCAGCGAGTTTGGAGTTTGTGCTTCTGAGGCAGTGAATAGAACTGGGGGCGAGCTGTCCCGGCCAGGTGTTTGCTTGCGGACGGCGGTATCAGGCCTGTGCGAGTCAATCGACATTCTGTGAGGGTGTCACGTGATGAGATGAGTGGGGGCCTTGCTCTCCCACCGAAACCACATCCTTGAAGTGGACTCGTTTTCGCGGGACGTGCGCATTTGGGGTGTTTTGCGTGGGAATTTCTGCCTTGGTACGCCTTGTGTACAGTGTGCAGGCCTGCACTCAGGCACTCTCCAGACTTTCTCTCACAAAAATCGAATCAGATTGAAACCTCGCATTTTCGGATATAGACTGAATTGCAGACGACTCGTTCGGTAACACTTTGGCCACTCGTCGCTTGGTCCATGGAAAACAACATGACATACAGACATCTGATCTCTCTTTCCTGTCTTTGGCTGATGGGATTGACGGCATCTCTTCCAGTTCAGGCGGCGGAAACTGAAAAAGCGGAGGCCAAGGCTGATGCTGCTGATCCAGAGCTCGAACAACTGCGAGCATCAGCTGTGGCCTTCGAGAAAGCATTCAATGAGGGTGACGCCAAAGCCTTGGGCGAGTTGTTCGTCGAGAAGGCCGAGGTCGTTGACGCGGACGGAGGTGTGGTCAGCGGGCGAGAGGCGATCGAGGCCCGTTTTGCTGGCCTGTTCGAAAAGTCCCCCGGCATCAAGGTTCAGATCGAGATCACTTCGCTGCGTCCGCTGACGCCGAATATCGCGTTGGAAGAAGGGATGACGAAGGTCATCTCGGCGGATGAGAAGACAACTTCCGTCAATTCATACACCTTGATTCACCTGAAGCAAGACGGGATGTGGCGGTTTGCCAGCATTCGCGACTATCCCGATGAGGTCGCCGACACGCCGCACGAACACCTGAAGAGTCTGGAGTGGATCGTCGGAGAATGGATCGATGAGAGCGACGAAGGGCACGTTCACACCACTTACAAGTGGTCGGAGGATGGCAATTACCTGGTGTCAGGTTATCTGGTGAGATCCAAGTCGGGATCAGAGTTGAAGGGAACGCAGCGAATCGCCTGGGACCCTTTGCGTCGGACGATCCGTGGATGGGTGTTCGATGAACGTGGCGGGTTCATGGAAACAGAGTGGGTCCCCGCTGCGGGGGGCTGGATCGTCAAGACTCAGGGCTACACTCCCAACGGCCAGCCAGTATCCACCACGCGTTTAATCACCCCACAGTCGAAGGATGTCTATCAGATTGATTCGACAGCCCGAGTTCTGGGCGGGGAAGTGTTGCCTGATTCGACGGTACGCGTTGTCCGTCGTCCACCTGCACCTCACGCAAAGTAGATCCAATTCCGAAGGCATTGATCTCACGCTCTGTGATCTCTCGCCACATCGTCTATCGAATTCAACTTTTGGAGTCATATAACATGAAGCGTCGTCACTGGATTGGAATTGGTTTGACCGCCTCGTTGCTGGCCTTCGCAGTGGGGAGCGAATCGTCCTATGGCTTTGGCCGCGGGGGCGGTGGTGGGTTTGGAGGTGGTGGCGGAGGATTTCACGGAGGCGGCGGTGGTGGATTCGGCGGAGGCGGAGGTGGAGGTGGAGGATTTTCTCATCCCTCCGGTGGAGGCGGCGGATTCGGTGGTGGAGGTGGTGGTGGATTCGGCGGAGGCGGAGGTAGCCGTCCTTCGTTCGGCAGTTCTCCCACGATGAGTCACCCCTCTTCCTCTTTTGGTGGAGGTAGTCGGCCCGGTGGCTTTGGTGGAGGTGGTGATTCCGGATTCGGTGGTGGACGACCTTCGTCCGGGATCGGAAGCGGCCAGGGTATTGGTGGCCGCGGAGAGATTGGTTCGGGACAAGGCATCGGTTCTGGCCAGGGAATCGGTGGCCGTGGTGGGATTGGATCCGGGCAAGGGATCGGCTCCGGTCAGGGAATCGGTGGTCGTGATGGGGTTGGATCGGGTCAGGGGATCGGAAACCGCCCAGGAGGTGATGCTGGCCGGGGATTCGGAGATATCGGTAACACGAACATCAATAACACGAACATCAATGCAAATCGCTTTGGACTCGGGGCGGGGGCCGGTGCCGGAAACATGGGTCGGTTGCCGAACCAGGGTGCCGACCGGCCGATGTCTGCTCAGGATCGGTCGCAGGATCTGAGCAATCGCATGGCCAACGGGAACTGGCAACAGGGTGCGGGGAACCACCAGGACTGGCAGAATATGGCCAACCAATACCACGGTCAGTATGGAGACTGGTACCACGGGGGTTGCGGAGGCGGCTGGTACCCCGGCGCTGGCTGGCACAACATGTGGGATAACTATCCTGCAGCGGCGGCTTTGGGCGTGACGGCCTGGGGCGTGAATCGTCTGGCCTACGGATTTGGTTATGCCTCCTATTACAACCCCTACTACACGGCAGGCGGCGGAGGTTACGATTACTCTCAACCGCTCGTGAGTTACTCGGAAAGCGCGCCAGCTCAATCGCAGGATGGATCGTCTGCATCAGGATCCCCGGATCAGTCGAGTTCTGGGAACACGTCCAACTCGGGTGTGAGCCAGGCCGGAATGCAGGCCTTCAATGATGCCCGCACCGCGTTCTATGGGGGGGATTCCGAGAAGGCTCTTTCGTTCGTCGAGGTTGCTCTTCAGACGATGCCCCGCGATACGGTGCTCCACGAGTTCCGCAGCCTGGTTTTGTTCTCGCTGAAGCGATATCCCGAATCGGCAGCTGCGATCTATGCCGTCCTGTCGGCTGGTCCTGGCTGGGACTGGACGACCATGATCGGGTTGTATGGATCAGCGGACCGTTACACGGAACAGCTGCGAGCGCTCGAAGCGTTCGCCCGGCAGAATCCCAAGTCTTCGGATGCTCACTTCCTGCTCGGGTATCACTACCTGACTGGAACGCATCCCGAGGCTGCGAACAAGGAATTCCAACTCGCGGCAGAGATCCTGCCGAACGATCCGTTGCTGCCTCAACTGGTAAAGATGACCACTCCACCCGGGGATGCAGCGAATGGAGCGGGACCACTGCCTGAGATTGATCCGGCGGGTGTTCCCAGTGCTGATGACCTGACGATGGATAAGGTCGCTGGGACCTGGAATGCCAGTTCCAATGGCTCGACATTCCAGATGGAACTCGCGAGCGATGGGCACTTCGTCTGGACATTCACGAAAGATGGCAAGCCACAAACCTTGAAGGGCGCTTATGCGGTCAACAAGGACTCGCTGGCCCTCGAACCAGATGCGGGCGGAACGATGCTGGCCCAGGTGTCATTCGTGAACCCTGACGAATTCCTGTTCACCATGGTTGGAAGCGATCCCAAGCAACCTGGTCTGGATTTCAAGAAGTAGTCGCAGCGGGGATTGAGAACTCCAACTCCGAACTCACCATGTGTGGGTTCGGAGTTTTTTTATTGAGACGATCGCGATCCATTCTCCACGAGTGCACTCGTCAGGTGCTCCTGTGGCGATGTGCCTGAATTGGTTTCGAGACGCCTGCCACCGCGAATGTTGGCCAGTTTCTATTACAACGTCGCACTCAAGGCCGGAAAGTGTACCGATCCATTCCCGATGGGAATCGGAGTGATGAAAAGAAGGCCTGCCAGT
>CANJZR010000434.1 GCA_947479075.1 Planctomycetaceae bacterium | reverse complement strand
TGTGATCAACGCGGTTGCGAAAGATGTTCAGCGGTTCGTCTATGTGTCGAGCAGCAGCGTCTATCACCAGGATGACGGCAGCTGGGTCGATGAGACATCTGTCACCGAGCCGACGAGTGAGGGTGGTCGTATCTGCTTGGCCGCTGAGCAGCGGCTGAGAAGTCGTGTCGAGCAGGCCACAATCTTGCGCATGAGCGGTTTGTATGGCCCCGAACGACTCCTCGCTCGTGTCGATCAGTTGCGGGCGAATGAGCCGATTGGTGGTAACCCCGAAGCGTGGTTGAATCTCATTCACGGTGATGATGCAGCGCGGGCCTGTGTCGCGGCACTCAAAGCTGCAAAGCCGAGCCCACTGTATCTTGTCAGTGATGATCGACCTCATCCCCGGAGGGAGTACTTTACCGAGCTCGCACAGCAAGTCGGGGCTCCACCGCCGGTGTTCTCAGGAGCGTCTTCGTCGCGTCACACCGCAGATGGGCTCAACAAGCGTTGTCGTAACGATAAGATCAAAAGCGAACTCCAGTTGGAGTGGGTCTATCCCGACATTTCACGAGGGTTGCAGCCGCTGACGGATCGTCCCGACCGTTGATTGAACTACCCCAGCCCACCTTGTTGAATCTGCCATGCCCGAACTGTTGATTCACCCGCTCCCCGAAACGATTGCCCCATCTGCACTCGCGGGAGGTGTCGTCGTCGTGATCGACATCTTGCGGGCGACGACGGTGATCGTCCATGCGCTCACTCATGGGGCACGAGCTGTGGTCCCCGCAGCGTCAATTGAAGAGGCTCGAACGCTTGCTTCCCGTTGGCCGGCCATTGATCGGCTGCTGGGTGGTGAGCGTCACGGCGTGACCATCGAAGGGTTTGACCTCGACAACTCTCCGTACAGCTATTCTCCCGAAGTCGTAGCAGGTAAGACCATCGTCTTTACGACGACCAACGGCACCCGCGCCATGCGCTGGGCCAGCCAGGCGGACGAGATCCTGGTGGGTGCATTTACGAATCTCTCAGCGGTCGTGCGCCATCTGGAAAACGAAACCCGCCCGGTTCACCTGCTCTGCGCGGGAACGGATCAACGCATCAGTGCTGAGGATCTTCTCTTCGCGGGAGCAGTCGCTGACCGACTTCAGGACAGGTTTCAAATCCACTGCGAGAGTCAGATCTTTCGGGAGTTCGGCCAGCGGCATGGTGTACCGGCCGATGAGCGGCTGCTGACGCTGCGAGCCAGTGCGGGAGGACTCAATCTCATCGAACTGGGCTTCGATCGAGATATCGAACGGGCCAGTCAGGTCGACCTTTCCACCGTCGTCCCGAGACTCGATCCCGCCCTCGGTGAATTGCGACCGGCCTGATCAAGGCAAAAAGCCCGAGGCAGTACCCGTCGGGCTTCTTGTTGATGTGGCGATCCCTGTTTGCTATTACCGCCCGCCCACCAGTTCTGTCGGCGTCTGTGCAGAAAGCGATGGAGATGCGGCGTCGTAGTACTTTTCGTACTCGTTGTAGGTCTGGCCATCTTCGACTGAGTAATCGATGTCGTTGATAATGACGCCGTACAGCCGGATGCCGTGGGCATCGATCATCTCGCGGGCCCGCTCTGCGGAAGCTCGTTTATTCTTGCCCATCCGGACGACCATGATCAGACCATCGATGTGAGGCGAGACTATCGCTGGATCGCTTACCGCCAGAATTGGTGGGGTGTCGATGATGATGACATCGTAGGACTTCTTGGCAGCATTCAGCATGTCTGGCAGACGCGACGATGACAACAACTCCGCCGGATTCGGTGGGCAGAGTCCCGCCGTCAGAACAGACAGATTCTCCAGCCGAGTGGTTCGTACCGCATTGAACCAGTCGACCTCGCTGAGCAGTACATCGGTCAGGCCAGTATCCTGAGGCAGGGCGAACAGTGTGTGCATCGTCGGTCGGCGCAGGTCGGCGTCGATAAGCAGAACTTTCTTGCCCGACTGAGCGATGGCAATCGCCAGGTTGGCAGCTGTGGTCGACTTGCCATCACCGGGCTCGGCACTGGTGATCTGGATGATCTTGTCCTGTGAGTCCTTCGTGCTGTGGTAGAGAGTCGTCCGGGAGGAGCGATAGGCCTCCGCCTCACGGGAGCCCGGCCGGTGAAAATAGACGAGCGCCGGGCTCAGCCCATTCTGAACCGCGAGCCGATCCGCCGCAGCTCCTCCGCGGAAGTGAGGGATCGCTCCCATGACAGCGGCGCCGATCACCGTACGGGTCTCTTCCACGGTCTTGAGCGTCGTGTCGTACCACTCGCGGAAGTAAGCCAGACAGAAGACCGACAGCAGGCCCAGGATGCCGCACGCTCCCACGATCTTCATCACGCGTTTCATCGAACGATCGACGCGGACATCATTCGTGCGGGAGAGTGTGTAACCTTCCTGGTCCTTGTTGAGGTCAAAGTGGGTGATCTGAGTCAGGATGGCATCGAGTTCCTTCTTCTTGCGGGCGATATCATCCTTATAGCGCTGGTCGATCACCTCATAGGACGACGCTTCTTTGGCCGTCTTCTCTGCCTCCTTGTAATCTTCGACGAGACGTACCTGCTCGTCTTCGAGCTCTTCCAGCCGGCTCTTGAGAATGGTCAGGTAAGTTTGAGCCAGGTCAGCTCCCGCAGCTCCCTGAGCATTACGGGTTGATGCATCGGATGTTCCGAGATTCGGCGGAGTCAGGCCCTGGCGGTGATAGAAATCGAGAATCGTGTCGATCTGGCGGCGGACATTTCGCACGTCGCCATGATTCGGACCCAGGACGAGCAGCAGTCTCCGTTCCAGCAACCGGGCCATCAGCAACTGCTGGTCGAGTTCCATTTTGCCTGCCGGTGAGGAGAGCAACCCCCCTCCGCTGGAACCACCTTCTGCACCGGGACCGCCAGAGGAACTCGACGAGATGGAGTTCATGATCCACGCCTGCAGGGTCTCCCGTTCTTCGGGATTCGCCATCATCTCCTTGAGCTGATCGATTTTGATCTTGGTCTTGCGCAGCTGGTCGCGGTTGAGGTTGCGACGAGTGACGAGGTCCTGCAGGTTGGCTTGATAAGGGCTGGGCATCGACGTGGGCACGCCCTGCGCGGACACTACGGGAGACGAGCTGATGTAGAAGGGCGACTCACCTCGCCACTTCTCATACTCATCTTCCAGCCGGGTCCGCTCCTCGTCCATCACCTTCTTCTGGTCCAGGAGCGTCTTGTAGAGCAGCTGGGATCCCGATCCCCGCTTCGCTTCCAGCCAGTCGGCATAGGCGTCGATGACCGCGGAGACGACTTTCTTCGCTTCGACCTTGTCGGCGCTCGTGAAGCTGATGTTCAGAATGTTGTCGAACGATGTTTCCTGGCCTGATTCGCGAACAACAACCAGGTTTTCCCAGATCGATTTCAGCGGATCCTTGTCATTGCCAAAGATCTCCTTGAGTCCATATTTCTCATAGGCAATACGCACCACCTCGTCGCTTTTGATGGCGGAAATGTGTTCGCTGCGGCCGCCGTACAGTCGGGCTTCTGTTTCGCCGACAGTCGCTTTCTTCGACACCGTGATCTTGGTGCCAGCCACATACACCGGTCCCATGTAGAGATAGGCGAGTCCCCCCATACCACATCCCAGGACCAAGCCCGCAATGAGATACTTCCACATCGAGATCGCGAATCGCACGATATCGATCGATCGACCTTCTTGCGACTTGTGATAGCCGAGAGGTGCGAAGTCGACATCGGGTTCGGCGACCGGCAGCGAGGATCTTTTGTTCACAGTGCGTTCTCCCGAGTACCTGGTCGACTGCTCAGGCAGTGACCAGTGTTCGGCGTCAGATGCGGTCTGACTGTTGGAGTGAATCGAGTGAGGGCTTTGTTGGTCGGCGATTGTCCCGTGCGATCAGCGGGAACCGCAGAGCGCGGGCTGCTGCTTGGATTGCTTGTAGTAGGCGAGCGTCTGCTGGAGTCCATCATGCAGCTTGACCCGCACGGTGTAGCCGAGATCGCGTTGGGTGGCAGAGATGTCGGCCCACGAG
>CANJZR010000433.1 GCA_947479075.1 Planctomycetaceae bacterium | reverse complement strand
GTGGCAGTCAATCGCTGGTGGGAGATTCTCTTCGGTACCGGAATCGTCGAGACGGTGGAAGACTTTGGCATTCAGGGAGCAGCCCCCACGCATCCCGAGTTGCTCGACTGTCTGGCCACCGAACTGATTGCCCGCCAGTGGAACACGCATGAGATGCTCAAGCTGATCGTCCTGTCATCCACATATCGCCAGTCCTCGCATGCCACGCCCCAGCTGCTGGAAAACGACCCACGCAACCGGTTGATGAGCCGGGGACCGCGTTACCGGCTCCCCGCCGAGACCGTTCGCGACAACGCACTGGCCATCAGTGGACTGCTTGTGCAACACGTCGGGGGGCCGAGTGTGAAGCCATACCAGCCAGCAGGACTCTGGGAAGACGTTTCCGTTTCCCGGCGAGACTCTTATGCCGAGGACCAGGGCGAGGGGCTTTACCGCCGCAGCATGTACACATTCTGGAAGCGGACTTGCCCGCCACCCGCGATGTCAGCCTTCGATGCTCCTGATCGCGAGACTTGCGTCATTCGCCGCAGCCGGACCAATACGCCGATGCAGGCTCTCGTTCTGCTCAATGACCCGACCTATGTGGAAGCCGCCCGCAAGTTTGCCGAGCGGGTTCTACTGCACGTGAACGGAGAGCAGGAACGGCTGGCGTTCGCGTTCCAGATCGCCCTCTGCCGAGCTCCACAGCCGGAGGAGACCGCAATCCTGCTCGATGAGTTGCAAGCCGCCCGACGACGTTTCGATGCCGATCCGGCCGCAGCTGGAAAGCTCTTGGCTGTTGGCAGTTCGCCCGCTTCAGACAAGCTGTCGGCCCCCGAACTGGCGGCATGGACAACACTGACCAGTCTGATCCTGAACCTCGACGAAACGATCTCCAAGCCGTGACACCTCATACGGGAGGGCGAAGCTCCTGCTGAGCCGCTAATAAAGTTGGATGTCTGTTCCAACGGCTCAGCAGGAGCTTCGCCCTCCCGGTATCAATCCGACCAGCCCTTCACATTTCTTATACGATCACATCATGAATCCACTGATCGATTTTCAAAACCAGCTCAACCGCCGGGCCTTACTCCGGGGCTCCGCAGCTGCGCTCGGGTCCGCATCTCTGGCGAGCCTGCTGACGCGCGACGGACTGGCCGCTCCGCATGGTGCGACGTCCACCCATTTCACTCCCAAAGCGAAGCGGGTGATCTACCTGTTCCAGTCGGGCGGACCATCGCATCTCGAACTCTACGACTATAAGCCGAAGCTGAAGGAACTCCACGGGACCGAACTGCCCGACTCCATTCGCCAGGGCCAACGCCTGACCGGGATGACCTCGGGCCAGAAGAGTTTTCCCGTCATCACTCCGAAATTTGGGTTTCACCAGTCCGGTCAGGCAGGGACATGGATCAGCGATCTGCTGCCGCACACCTCGAAAGTGCTCGACGACATCTGCCTCGTCCGTTCGATGCACACCGAGGCCATCAACCATGATCCGGCCATCACCTTTATCCAGACGGGTTCCCAACAACCCGGTCGACCGTCCCTCGGAGCCTGGCTCAGCTACGGCCTGGGCAGCGAAGCCGAGGACCTTCCCGCGTTCATCGTGTTGATCTCGCACGGCTCGGGTAAAGATTCGAATCAGGGGCTGCTGGAACGACTGTGGGGAAGTGGATTCCTCCCGTCGAATCATCAGGGAGTGAAGCTCCGTGGCAGCGGGGATGCGGTGCTGTATCTCTCCGACCCTCCGGGGATCGATCGCGAGTTGCGTCGAACCATGCTCGACAGTCTGGCCAAACTCAACCAGCGACAACTGGCCCAGTCAGGCGACCCGGAGATTGCCACACGGATTTCTCAGTACGAGATGGCCTTCCGGATGCAGTCTTCGGTCCCGGATCTGACTGATCTGAGCCGCGAATCCGCCCAGACGTTTGAACTTTACGGCGAAGAGTCGAAGAAGCCCGGCACCTACGCCGCCAACTGTCTGCTCGCTCGCCGTCTACTGGAGCGAGGGGTCCGCTGCGTTCAACTCTATCATCGCGGCTGGGACCAGCACGGCGGGCTGCCCACGAACATCCCGTTGCAATGCCGTGACATTGATCAGGCCCAGGCGGGGTTAATCACCGACCTGAAACAGCGCGGCATGCTGGAAGACACACTGATCGTCTGGGCAGGGGAGTTCGGCCGGACGGTGTATGGGCAGGGCGGCCTGCTCGATGACTATGGCCGGGATCACCATGGCCGTTGCTTTTCGGTCTGGATGGCGGGCGGCGGCATCAAACCCGGCGTTGTCCACGGCGAGACCGACGACTACGGATACAACATCGTCAAAGACCCGGTTCACATCCACGACATGAATGCGACGATCCTGCACTGTCTGGGTTACGATCACAAACGCCTGACCTTCCGCTTCCAGGGTCGCGACTATCGCCTGACCGATGTCCACGGAGAGGTTGTCACTCCGATCTTGGCGTGAGGAATAGAGGAGATTGAACCACGGAGGCACGGAGGACACGAAGGGGAAATGCAGGGCAATACATTTACTTACTCCAAGTGTCATCGAGGGAGAGCGGATTCAAACCTCTCACCAAACCTTAGACACGCCAATTGCTACCAACTTGCGAATTCTGATTGTCTTCTCCGTGCCTCTGTGTCTCCGTGGTAATCCACACTCACTGCTCGCAAGACTTTCATCCCCTCGTTGCGTATCCTCATCGACATCCACTCGTCCGGTTCTCGGACTGATCGCTGCATTTCAGATGACTCCTCGCTGAAAGAAACCGCATGTCTGACAGCCTGATCGACTGGTTGCGATTGCATCTCACTCCCGGGATCGGTCCCCGGACGATGGAGCTGTTGCTGGAGCGATTCGGGTCCCCTACGGAAGTCCTCAACGCCAGCGGAGCAGCTCTGCTGGCTGTCGATGGTGTCGGCCCCAAGCTTTCCGCCGAGATCACGAAATCTCGCACCAGCGCTGCAGCGGAGGAAGAGATCGCCACCGCCGAGAAGCTAGGCGTATCGCTGCTGCTGAGGGATTCTCCGGAATACCCGACTGGATTGCGGGAGATCTGCGACGCACCGCCCGTGCTGTCCGTGGCCGGGACTTACCAGTCCTGCGATGAGCTGGCGGTGGCCATCGTCGGTTCGCGGCAGTGCACGCTATATGGTCGTCAGCAGGCTGAGAAGCTGGCCGGTGCTTTGGCCCGGGCGGGGATCACGATTATCAGCGGTCTGGCACGCGGGATCGATGCCTGTGCCCATCGCGGAGCACTTCAGGCCGGTGGCCGCACCATCGCCGTCTGCGCGACTGGACTTGCCGAGGTATATCCACCTGAGCATAAGGACCTCGCGAACGAGATTCGCCAGAATGGATGCCTGATCTCGGAGTCACCTCTTCGTCGGGGCACAATGAAGGGGATCTTCCCGCAGCGTAACCGACTCATTTCCGGGCTCTCGCTCGGTGTCATCATCGTCGAGGCCAGCCGGGGCAGTGGATCGCTGCATACTGCCCGCCATGCGATGGAGCAGGGCCGCGAAGTCTTTGCCATTCCTGGTCGCATCGACAGCCTCGCTAGCCAGGGCTGTCACGACCTGATCCGCGACGGGGCCACTCTAGTCCGCAGTGTCGAGGACATTCTCGAATCGCTCGGCCCACTGATCAAACCGGTTCGAGCCCAGACTTCGGAAACCGTCCACGCTCCTCGTGAGCTCTTGCTCAATGACCAGGAACGCGAGGTCCTCAACCTCGTCCGCGAAGACGCCCAACACATCGACGAGATCGTCCGCCACAGCTCTCTCGAACCGGCCCGGGTGATCGCCACACTAACCGTCCTCGAAATGAAACGCCTCGTCCGCCGCCTCCCCGGCAGCCTGCTCGTTCGAGCTCCGTGGTGACTCCCCCATCATTCGTTTGTTCCCTCTCGGAATCGAACCGCCTGTCCCTAATCGGTGTCCAGAAGCTACCGACTTTTCTGAGGACTCAAATTGCGACCTGTGTGAACCACAAAACAGCCCGCCCGCCCAGCCCACACGTTTGACACCGATTCCCACGATGCGTAGAGTCACCTC
>CANJZR010000432.1 GCA_947479075.1 Planctomycetaceae bacterium | reverse complement strand
GCCACGAATCGCAATGCGAACATCAGCAACGATGTGTAGACGAACAATGCCAGACCATAGGCAGGATTGTTCATGATCGACCCGGTGATCTTGCTGATCCAGGAGTCGGTGCCCAGTTCGACATATCCGACCATCGCATGAATGAGCAGCAAGAAGATCATCAGTGGAGCAGCCAGCGTTCCGATCATCTCGCCGACCGAAATACCCGCAGTGGCCGCTTCCGACTTGGGGAACTTCTGGCCCAGCAGCATGGCTCCGTAAATGATCACGGGGATCATGAACAGTGACATCTGGATCTTCCAGTCGACGGCAGCGCGGACGACCTGATCGCCGTTCTTGACTTCCGCCATGAAGAATGAGGCCAGTCCGCCCAGCACCAGCCCAGCTGGCCAGCCCGCGTGGAGGATGTTGAGGTAGTGCGTTTTGTTCTTGGGGAAGAGCGTTGCAGTCAGTGGATTGACCACCGCTTCGCACAGACCGTTTCCGATGGCGAAGATGAACATGCCCCAGAACAGGCAATTGAACGCAGCGACTTTACCGCCCGAGGTGAAAGCTGCGGGCGCACTGTACGTCAACACAGCTGAGGCGACGTGGCACAGGAAGGCCGCCGCCATCAGCTTGCCGTAACCGATTTTGTCGGCGATCAGCGAGCTGAGGATAATGACGATCCCGAAGCCGGTCAGACCACCACCGGTGATTCCCCCCAGCTCGGTCATCGAGAATCCGAACTGATTCGCCCACTGGCCCAGGATTCCCCCCCGGACGGAGTAGCCCACACCAGCCGCGAGGATGGCCATAAAGCCAGCCCAGAGCAGTCGGTAAGCATTCGGCGCGATGGCGTCGCTGCTGTTGCTTGGAATGTTTTCGGTATTCATACCCGGGTAACTCTTTGGTGTGGGGTCGAGGAATGAGACATCGGGTGGCCAGCAACAGCACAGCGAACATTCACAACCCGTGAACTCGCCCCGTACGTCACATGAGAGATGACTGATCGTATCCGCGTCCGGAACGCAATTCCACGCACCGCAACCCCTTCTGCCGGGGAGAATCACAATTGACCGGTCGTGTAAACCGTGTCTCTCAACCGGGATGGAGGAGTACCGCAGGTGGGGCATCACAAACTTCGGCGAAATTGATGCGTTTGTCCTGGTTCAACTCAGACGCGACTTTCCTGCGAGTCGCGACGACCACGGGGCGAGGGAGCAAGAGATTCTCCGAACCATCGCCGTGGGGCTGTGATCCCATCCTGCGAGAAACCCCTGGCTGCTGGCATGCCCTCTGATCGGAACCACACACCCGACAGTCAGTTATGGCACCACTTCCCAAGGCAATTCCCCGGTCGACCGGGGAATCCTCTTCTCTCGCTCGGATTTCTGAGCTATGAAACCTGACATCAGCACCGGGATCGACCTCGGCGTTCGATCCAGCCCCGCAGGAATCGGCCGGGGCTCACTCTGACCCCCTCTCCGAGTTTCTCATGCAGACCATTCTTGTCACTGGCGGCTGTGGCTTTATCGGCTCGAACTTTATTCGGATGGAATTGGAGAAGTACCCCGAGCTGTCGATCATCAACGTCGACAAGCTGACCTATGCGGGAAACCCCGAGAATCTCGCCGACCTCAAGGACAATCCCCGCTACCGGTTCGAGAAGGTCGACATCTGTGACCGGATCGAAATCGAGCGGGTGTTCGGCAGTGCCAGGATCGATGCGGTGTTGAACTTCGCCGCCGAGAGCCATGTCGACCGCAGCATCCTCGATAGTGGTCCATTCATTACAACCAATATTATCGGCACGCAGACGCTGCTCGACGCCGCTCGCAAGTTCAACATCCCTCGCTATCTGCAGGTCTCGACCGACGAAGTTTACGGCTCACTCGGCGACACCGGGTTCTTCACCGAAGAGACCCCGCTGGCTCCCAACAGCCCCTACTCGGCGTCAAAGACCTCGGCTGACCTGCTCGTGCGGGCGTACTACCACACCTATCACTTTCCGGTGATCACGACCCGCTGCTCAAACAACTACGGCCCGTATCAGTTCCCCGAGAAGCTGATCCCGCTGTTCATCTCGAACTTGAGCAACAACCAGCAAGTCCCGGTCTATGGCCAGGGAACGAACATTCGCGACTGGATTCATGTTCTCGACCACTGCCGAGGCATCGACGCAGCCTTGCGAAAAGGACGTGTGGGCGAGGTCTACAACTTCGGTGGTCGTTGCGAGATGACGAACATCGCGCTGACGAAACTGTTGCTAAAGCTCCTGGGCAAGCCGGAGAGCCTGATTCGCTATGTCGCCGACCGTCCGGGGCACGACCTGCGATACGCGATCGATTGTGCCAAGGCTGAAAAGGAACTTGGCTGGACACCTGAGTACACCTTCGACCGGGGGATTCAGGAGACTATCGACTGGTACCTGTCGCATCAGGACTGGGTCGGACGCATTCGCTCCGGCGAATATATGAAGTACTACGCCGAGCAGTACGGCAACCGGCTGAGCTAAGCCGCCGACATATGAGCAACGGTCTATGAGTCCACCAATGTGAACCCCGCAAAGCCAGAACAGCAGCTGTTCTGGCTTTTTGCGTTTTGTTCATCGAAGTGAGCAGCTTGCGAGTGCAACCGACTCCGGGCGCTGACGCTTCCGGCTCAAAGGCATGTGGATTTGCCAGCGTGGTTTCGCAATTAAGTCACAAGGCTCTAGAATCAGGACTCGACTGCATACGGATCGCGACAGACTTGAAAGGGCATATCGTGGCAGACGCTTTGGAACGCCGGACAGTACTCATTGTTGAAGATGAGCCGATCATCCGTAACACGCTGGCCGAGTTCCTGACCGGGGAAGGATTCGAAGTCACCAAGGCCGGTAACGTGGCTGAGGGACTGCAAGCTGCCAAGAAGCAGGACTTCCACGTTGCCATCTGCGATGTCCAGCTGCCTGATGGCGATGGGGTCGCACTGCTTCGCAAGTTGCAGCGCATCAACTCGTCGGTGTTCGGACTGATCATCACGGCATACGCCACCGTCGAGAACGCGGTCGAGGCCTTCAAAGCGGGGGCGTTTGATTATCTGGTCAAACCAGTCATTCTCGACGACGTGCTGAATAAGCTGAAACGCGTCTTTGAATTTCGCCAGCTGTTTATTGAGAACCAGGCGCTGCGTCGTGAGCTGTCCCAGCCGCAGAACTTCGAGCAGATCGTCGGCTCTTCGCAACCGCTCAAGGAACTGCTCTCGACGATCTCCAAGATTGCAGCCACCAGTTCCAACGTGCTGCTGATGGGGGAAACCGGGACGGGCAAGGAACTCTTTGCCCGACAGATCCATTCGGCTGGCCCCCGCAAACAGGAGAAGTTCCTCGCTCTCAGTTGCGCGACGCGGCCCGCTGACTTGCTTGAGGCGGAACTGTTCGGAACCGAGAACGGGACGCCGCAGGCCGGCCTGCTCCGCACAGCGGGAGAAGGGACGGTGTATCTCGATGAGATCGCCGAGTTGCCGATGGGAACCCAGACCCGGCTGCTGCGAGCTATCGAGTATCAAGAAGGGATGCCGACCGGGGGCACCGAGACTTATCCGGTCCACTGCCGGATCATCGCGTCGACCAGTCTCGACCTCATGCGGATGGTCTCGGAGCAGAAGTTTCAGGAAGATTTGTTCTACCGCCTCGATGGCATGAAGATCCGCATCCCGCCCCTGCGGGAGCGACTCGACGATATCCCGGAACTGGTCGATCACTTCATCACGCGTCACTCGCGGGCGATGCGCAAGCGGGTGACCTCAGCGTCCAGTGAGACGATTCGCCTACTGATGGCCGCTCAGTGGAAGGGCAACGTTCGCCAGCTCGACAACGCGATCGAACGAGCGGTCATCATGTGCGAAGGGACGAGCATTGAACCTTCCGACCTGCCACCCGATCTGATTGGCATGGGACAGCCGCTGCCCGATACGGACGATCTGCGATCAGCTCTGCGGCACTACGAGAAGCTGCATATCACCCGCGTCCTGCGACAATGGCCCGACAAACGCGAGGCTGCAAAGCGTTTGCGTCTGGGGCTGTCGAGTCTG
>CANJZR010000431.1 GCA_947479075.1 Planctomycetaceae bacterium | reverse complement strand
TATTCAATCTCGTCTTTGTCGGTGACAACGTAGACGAACCGGTTCCCCTGATCGGCGACGAGAGCCTGTTCGGGGATCAGCAGGGCTTTCATTTCTGGGCCCAACGGGACTTTCATGCGGACAAACATGCCCGGTGTCAGCAGACGGCGATCGTTGGCCACTTCCACGCGGGCCCGCAGGGTACCTGTGCCCATGTCGATCTGATTGTCGACCCAGTTGATACGGCCGGAGAGGTCGTACTTGGTCTCACCGGCAGGGGCCACTCCCACGATCTGTTCGCGGTCAGGGGCTTCCTTCAGGACGCCCTGGTCCACCATGCGTCGCATCGCCAGGACGCTGCGTTCGTCGTACTCGAAGTAGGCGTAGATCGGATTCAGCGAGACGATGACCCCGAGTGAGGTGTTGTCGGCCTGGACCAGATTCCCCGGGTCGACCAGTCGACGACCGATCTGGCCCGAGATCGGCGCAGTCACCTTCGTGAACTCGACGTTCAGCTTCGCCCGGTCACGCATGGCCACCGCCGCGGCCTGGCCAGCGGCAGCTGCGTCGACTTCAAATGTCAGCCGATCGATCTCCTGTTGCGTGGTGGCTTCGGACTGCTTGAGACGGCGCAAACGATCGAGCTGGGTTTGCAGGCGTTTGACGTCGGCCTCCCGCTGTTTGACGGTGGCGACTGCTTCCGCGAACTCGGCGAGGTAAGTGTCGTCCTCAATTTCGAACAGCACGTCGCCTTGTTTGACTTCGGCCCCGTCCACGAAGTTGACCTTCTCCAGGTATCCCGTGACGCGGGCTTTGAGTTCAACGGTTTCTGAGGAGACAGCACGTCCACCGAACTCTTCGTACGGAGTGACAGCGGCCTCAACGGGAAGGACGAACTGCACCGCAGCCGGAGGTGGGGGCGGCGGTGGCGGAGCTGGCTTTTGACAGCCGAGAAATGCCAGAGGTGCAAATCCGCACATGAGAAGATGGAGTCGCATCAACACCCGACATCCTCGAAAAGCCAGAGAAAACGCATCTCTCATCGATTAGTGCTTGAAAATTCGCGCTGAAATGAGAGAATGACTGACTGGTCAGTCATGATTAAATTCTAGTCATCTCGCGACAAAGATCAATCTTGTTTTACGGGTGACCAACGAATAGAAACGGATTCATGTCCTCGTAATCCACTGGGATTTCACGTGCCGATCGGCCCCACAACTACCGACGTTCGAACGCAGAGAAAGAATGACCGCCGACGATCGATCGTCGAAGCGGCGGCTCGCTTATTTGCCGAGCACGGGTTTGCGGACTGTGACATGGAGTGCGTGGCAGGGGCTCTCGGGATCGCCAAGGGGACGCTGTACCTCTATTTCCCCGGCAAGGTCGAGTTGTTTCGAGCCTGTGTCGACTGGGGCATGGCCGAAATGCAGAGGGTGGTGTTTGAAGCCGCACAAGGCGAACTACCCCCCTTTCGTCGATTGGCCCGTTCGATCCGGGCGTATCTGGAGTTCTTCGATCAGAATCCCCAGTACGTCGAGCTGCTGATCCAGGAGCGGGCCATGTTCCGTGATCGGAAGCGGGGGACGTATTTCGAGTACCGCGAGGGAATTCGCGCTGACTTCCGCAGTATTTATGGACAGCTGGTCGCGGATGGAACCCTGCGAAACGACTTGCCGTTGGATCGTCTGCTCGATGCCGTGGGGGCGATGCTGTACGGCACAATGCTCGTTAACAACTCGATGGGACGTACGATCTCCTCGGATGAGCAGTACGATGCCGTGATGAACACGGTATTTGGTGGCCTGGTCACCACCGCTGGGCAAGAGAGGCTGCGAGAGACGCTGCGGCCGGTGTAGTGGTGCTGGCTGACGACCGAAGGGGCTGACTTGAGATCCATGCCTCGTCTTTCCGCTGCTCGTTGTTCAACTTCTCTATCTGTCAACGCTTTCCAGCGCTGACAGCGAGTCTCGGAACGCAATTCGCTTAGAATGCCCAGACGAGCAAACCAGCTGTTATCCCCACGGGTTTGCCCGGATGTTGCACAACATTCGGGCAGAGTCACTGATTTCTCGCGCTCATAACCAGTCACACCCGGAGAGAATCCTTGCATCAGTTTGATCCGATGACGGCGGAAGGTCGTCGTCTGTCCGCCGAGGCCCGGCGTGAGCCGAACAGCAACTGGAAACGCTGGGGGACCTACCTTTCTGAACGCCAGTGGGGGACAGTGCGCGAGGATTACTCGACCGATGGCCGGGTGTGGGGGCACTTCACGCATGACCAGGCGACCTGGCGGACTTACCGCTGGGGCGAAGACGGTCTGCTCGGGTTCGCCGACCGGCAGTGTCGGCTCTGCTTTTCGATCGCACTCTGGAATGGCGTCGACCCGATGCTGAAGGAGCGGCTGTTCGGACTCGCTGGGCACGAGGGGAACCACGGAGAGGACGTCAAAGAATGTTACTTCTACCTGAACGCGACGCCGACCCACTCCTACTGCAAAGCTCTCTATAAGTACCCCCAGGGAGAGTATCCCTATCAGCAGCTGCGCGACGAGAACCAGAAGAGATCTCGTGGCGAGCTGGAGTACGAACTGACCGATACCGGTCTGTTCGACGAGAACAAATACTTCGACATCTTCGTAGAATACGCGAAGGCCCAGGCCGACGACATTCTCATTCGGATCACGGTCCATAACCGGGCCGATCAGGCGGCCAAGCTCGAACTCCTGCCCACACTCTGGTTCCGCAACACCTGGTCATGGGAGAGCGGATATGAACGGGATGTCCCCAAGCCCAAGATTCGTCGTGAGACCGCGAATCAGGTGATCGCCGAGCATGCAACGCTCGGTCATTATCGGTTTCAGGCGGATATCGATTCCACGGGAAAATCTCCCGAGTGGTTGTTCACGGAGAACGAAACGAACGCCTCACGAGCGAAGGGCAAAACTGACGGGGTTCAGTCCTGCGAGAAAGATGCCTTCCACCAGTACGTTGTGAAGGGGAACAAGAATGCGGTCAGTAAATCGGCGAGTGGTACGAAGTCAGCTGCTCGCTATCAGCTGAACGTTCCCGCGAAGGGGAGCGTCACGGTTCGTTTGCGTTTGACGGATGACATGATTCCGGTCTCGGAACCGTTTTCCGCGGAGTTCGATCAGATCGTCGAGCAGCGAATCGCAGAGGCGGAGGAGTACCAATTGACGGGGATTGCTCCCAGCCTGAACACCGATGAGCTGCGCGTCCTCCAGCAGGCGACCGCCGGGCTGCTCTGGTCAAAGCAGTTCTACTACTACGCGGTGGCTGACTGGCTCAAGGAGACGCCCGAACGAATTCATGCGTCGGAGTATGTTGAGCGGACCCGGAATGAAGGGTGGACGCACCTCTTCAACCGCGACATTATTTCGATGCCCGATAAGTGGGAGTACCCGTGGTATGCGGCGTGGGACAGTGCGTTTCACATGATCCCGTTCGCCAGCATTGATCCCTACTTCGCCAAGGAACAGCTGCTGCTGTTTCTGCGTGAGTGGTACATGCACCCGAACGGGCAGATCCCGGCGTATGAATGGAACTTCGGCGATGTGAACCCGCCGGTCCATGCCTGGGCCTGCTGGCGTGTCTATCAGCTGACGGCGCGGACCGGACGCCCTGATCGAGAGTTTTTAGCCCGCTGTTTCCAGAAGCTGTTGTTGAACTTCACCTGGTGGGTGAATCGCAAGGACGTGATGGGGCGGCATGTGTTCACGGGGGGCTTTCTGGGACTCGACAATATCGGGATCTTCGACCGGTCGAAGCCGTTGCCGACGGGCGGCCATCTCGAGCAGGCCGACGGGACAGCCTGGATGGCGTACTACTGTTCGAGCATGCTGTCGATCGCGTTCGAGCTGGCTGACGGGAATCCCGCGTACGAGGATATGGCGTCGAAGTTCTTCGAACACTACATGACGATCGCCACCGACATGAACTCGCACGGTGGCAGCGGGCTGTGGGATGAAGAAGACGGTTTCTACTACGACCATCTGAACGTGAACGGTCAAAGCATCCCGCTGCGTATTCGCTCCATCGTCGGGATCATCCCACTCTTCACCGTGGATGTGCTC
>CANJZR010000430.1 GCA_947479075.1 Planctomycetaceae bacterium | reverse complement strand
TCCATGAGCAGCCAACAATTTCACGAGCCCTAAGGAGTCTTCATGATCATTCGCAATCGCACCGATAACCAACCACAGATCGTTGGGATCTATCACTGCACCACTCTCCAACAACATTTTCGCTGTCGTTGCATGGTCGCTGGAGACTGCCTCCCTCAAGACGGAATACTTCGTGTGGCTACCACGTGAACTGTCGATTGCGTTCACATCCGCCCCTTGCTCAATAAGCATCTGGCATATTTTTAGTTGCCCTGCCCCAGCTGCAACATGTAACCATGTCGTTCCACCCGGATCACCCATAAACGGATGCCGTGCCATGTCGGGATATTTCCGGTTAAAGGCCACGAACTTCTTACAGTCACCATTGCTTATTGCACTGTACAGTTCGTGCCTTTCATTCTTTGGGAGGATCTTCGACGTAGCTGATGGTTTCCTTGTGCGAGCGTGGGGTAGCTCCGGCTTCGGCTGTTTCTTCATTGGATTCGCCGCCAAAGTCTCTTCAGGCATGACGCAGCCTTTCGACTTCAAGTATTTGACAACATCTGAGCGATCCCAATCGAGAGCCGTTGTCAATGCGTTGAGAGGCTTTCCATGGGCTGTCAGTTCTCCCGGAATGACCAGGTGAAGGTCTGCTCCATGAGCAGCCAATAATTTCACGAGCCCTAAGGAATCTTCATGATCATTCGCAATCGCACTGATAACCAACCACTTGTCATCAGGGTCAATCGTTGCACCACTCTCCAGCAACATTTTCAATGTCGCTACATGGTCACCGGAGACAGCCTCCCTCAATACGGAACGCTGCTTTTGGCTACCACGTGAACTGTCGATTGCGTTCACATCTGCCCCATGCTCAATGAGCTTCTGACATATCCTTAACTGTCCTGCTCCAGCAGCAACATGCAACCACGTCGTACCACCCGCATCACCCATGGCAGGATGCACAGCCAAATCGGGATACTTCTTAATGAAATCCACGACTTTCTTTAAGTCACCACCGCGTACAGCGCCAGAGAACTGAATCCGTTCTTCTCGAGGCATAACCTTCTGCATAATCTCTCACCAGTATGCATGTGCCGATTGGTTAGAATTCGGAAGCCGCACCTGACTATATCATGAGGGTTAACCCATGTGAGTTGAAGTGCATTACAGGCACTATTCCACAAATACAAACTGGTTCGAGTTCCATAGCACGCGCCAGACGCTGCCCATCCCCTGAGTCCGGGCCAGTTCGGTCAGCGTGGCCAGGTCTTCGGCCTGAATCGGTCGTGACACGCACGCGAACCAGGCGGTAGAGACTTGCTGCTCCAGAGGTGTCTTGTCGTTCGCAGATCGCTCTTCAGCCAGCCGCGCGGCGGTCAGCATGAAGGCATCGTTCCAGAGTGACAGTGCCTGGAGCGGTGACGCTGATTCGTTGCGCCGTTCCACCTGCATCGATGGGTCTGCACAGTCGAGACTCGCCATGAAAGGTTCGGGCTGCGACCGCACCAGGAACCGATAGACCGAACGGCGAAAGCACTGCGGATCATTGGGATCGTGCAGGTGGTATTCGTAGTGCGGCGAATGTTCGGGCTTCTCGATTTTGAAGTCCTGAAAGCTGGGCCCATACATGGTCTTGTTGAGCAGTCCGGCTGTGGCCAGCACACTGTCTCGCAGTGGCTCAGCTTCCAGACGGCGGCGATTCATCCGCCAGAGATATTTGTTGTCGCTGTCGATCTCCGCCTTGGCCGGATCGATCGTCGAGATCTGGCGATATGCAGCACTCAACACGATCTGGCGGTGCAGCTGCTTAATCGACTGATGCTCGCGCAGCTCACATGCCAGCCAGTCGAGCAGCTCAGGATGCGTGGGCGTTCCCCCGTTGCGGCCAAAATCGTTCGGGGTCTCGACCAGCCCGCGCCCAAAGTGATACTGCCAGACTCGATTGACCGCCGATCGCCACGTCAACGGGTTGTCGGGCGAGGCGATCCAGCGGGCGAGTGCGACCCGGCGTTCGCCTTCCGGCTGGTCAGCGGACAGATTGAATCGCGATGACAGCGAAGCCACTGCGGTGATGGCTCCGGGACCGATCTCTTCCAGCGGTTGCGTCACACTGCCACGGGCGAGTCGACGAATCGTCCGTGGTTTGCCACCACTGGCTCCCGTCCCTGTGAATGCACCGCCGCCTGTGTGGACCGCTCCGATGTATGCCGTCGACTGCGCGGGCAGGGCTGCCATCTGAGCCTGTAACTCTTCACGTTTCTTCCGCTGCATCGTCAGAGCTGCCGACTGTTCGGCGGTGATCGAGGCCTCCCACAGAGACTGCCGCTGCTCTTTCGCCAGTGCCAGTTGGGCAGACACATCATTCATCGCCCCGGGGAACAGTCCGTCCACCAGATTGGACTTCCCCCAGCGGGGACCGGCCTCAATGCTGTCGAGACTGGTCACGGTCGCCCCGCGTGCAGCGTTGTCACCGGTCACGGTCACTGCCTCCAGCTCTGCCAAGGCCAGGATGTAATCGTTCATACGCGGGGCCAGCTGCGTGGCAGTGACTCGGATGAACCGCGCTGACTGCTGATCGACCGGAATCCGCACGGCGTTGAGTTTGGGATTGTCGAGCGACTTCGTGAACACGGTCCGGACGTTGCTCGTCAACGCGGCGTCATCGGCGATCTGGACAAGAAATGCGGCGGGGAACCCGAACCCATCCCCGATCCCGTTGAAATCGTCGTGACAGGGCCGCAGCACGATCTCCTTCAACATCGTCATCGCTGGCAGTTCAATCTGGACCCACTTCTCGACATCCGGCCGATTCGAGATCTCACTGTGATATCCAAACTCAACGGGATACTGCCCAGACTTGGCCTTCGCCTGTTTCTCCAGCTCAGCGATCTGCTGGTCGAGAACTTTCAGGGGCTCACCCGAGCGATCGCGGACACTCTGTTCAATAGTCGCGATGGCGGTGTCGGATGCGTTCAATTCTTTCTTCAGAGCCACTCGTTGTTCCGCCACATGCGGATCGCGGTCGTATGACTTCTCGGTCCGATCGATGGCGGCGAACACAGCCTGCAACGAGTAGTAGTCCTCCTGGCTGATCGGATCAAACTTGTGGTTGTGGCACTGCGCACACTGGATCGTCAGGCTGCAGAACGACTGGATCGTGTTGGTCACCATGTCGTCGCGGTCGAGATGGCGAGCGATCTGACCGTCAATCTTTGTCTCGGGAACTTCGGCGTGCCCGATGAAATCCCACGGCCCGGCAGCGATGAACCCCAGCCCTTCGATCCCGTCGGCGGTCCCCGGGAAGAGGACATCGCCCGCCAGCTGCTCCTCAATAAATCGACCATAGGGCCGGTCCTCGTTGAAGGCCCGGATCACATAGTCACGGTAGGGCCAGGCATGCAGTCGCAGCTTGTCCTTGTCGTAGCCGTGTGTTTCCCCAAAGTGAACGACATCGAGCCAGTGCCGGGCCCAGCGTTCCCCGTAACCGGGATTCTCGAGCAGCCGATCGACGAGCCGCTCATAGGCCAGCGGTTCCGTATCAGAGAGAAACGCATTGACCTCCTCAGCGGTCGGCGGCAGCCCGATGAGGTCGAAGCTTAAACGGCGAATCAACGTGGCCCGGTCGGCTTCACGAGAGAGCGTCAGCCCAGCCTGCTGGCGGGCTTGTTCGAGAAACGCGTCGACGGGCAGGACGGTCGCCTTCGCATCGGAAAGAGGTTGCCCATTCTCGGAGAGGAAGGCAACCGTGGGCACAGCTGGTCTCACCAGCGGTTGGAACGACCACCAGTTGGTCACCTCATGCCGGCGGTCCTTGAGCGGCTCCGCTGGCCAGTTGGCTCCACTGACGATCCACTCACGAATCGTCTCCTGCTCGGCTTTCGAGAGGGGCGGCAGTCCTTTCGGCATGTCGGGAGTGTCACCACTGATCTGCTGCCACAGCGGGCTCTCATCGGGTTTGCCGGGGACGATTGAGGGGCCGGATTCGCCCCCCTTGAGGGCAGCATCGCGCAGCTCCAGTGACAGCTCCCCCTTCGCTTCCGCTGCGTCATGACACTGAATGCACCGACGTTCGAGGATCCGAATTGCAGCT
>CANJZR010000429.1 GCA_947479075.1 Planctomycetaceae bacterium | reverse complement strand
TTCAGACATTGAGTCAATCGCTTGCGGCAGCTGCGGGACAATCCCCACAAGATCTCGCCCCTGCCACCATCTTTGCCAAAGGCGTCGCGTGGGCGCTCCGATATGACAGTGAATTCTCCGCTGAGGATGTGAAGCGATTAGGCCAGAGTATCCAGCGAGGTCAGGAACGTCTGGCGGCGTTGATTCAGGGACAGCAACCCTGGATGAAGAGGACGGGCAAGCTGGTTCTTGGATATGTATCGCAAGTCGATGATTCGGTGCAGCCCTATGGACTGATCGTGCCCCGGAACTATGACCCGGACAAGGCGATGCGGCTCGACGTGGTATTGCATGGGAGTACACGTCCCGTCGGGATGAGTGAGGTGCGATTCATGGCCCGTTTCGATGAGGGAGACGCCGCCGATCCCGATCCGAATGCTCCCGATGTTCCGTATATCGAACTCCATCCCTTGGGGCGGGTCGAGAACTGTTATCGCTGGGCGGGTGAGACCGATGTCTTTGAAGCCATCGAGGATGTCTGCCGTCGTTACCACATCGATCGCGAGCGGATCGTTCTGCGAGGCATGTCGATGGGAGCGTCAGGGACGTGGCATCTCGGTCTCAAGCATCCCGATCTGTTTGTGGCCCTTGGGCCGTATTGCGGGTACGTGGATACGCATCGCTTCTCCGAGACGCCGATCCCGTCATTCATCAAGGTCGGTCCCCTTCCCGAGCATCAGGAACTCGGGCTGCACATGCTCGATTCGGTCGACTACGCGGCGAACGCCAGCGTTGTTCCGGCCATCGCCTGTATGGGGGACAAGGATGTCTTCTTCCAGGCTCACGTCCTCATGGAAGAAGCGATGCAGCGAGAGGGGCTGAAGATGATCAACCTCATCTCACCGGGGACAGGTCATGTCATTGATCCCGTCACTCAGGCAGAACAACTGCGGCAGATCGCCATACACGCCGATCGCGGACTGAACCACTCTCCCGCGGAGCTGCGATTCGTGACGTGGACCTTGAAGTACAGCCGTTGCCACTGGATCGAACTGCTCGGCCAGGATCGTCATTACGCCAGAGCAGAGATCGCCGCGAAGGTGGTCGGAGATCGCATCGAAATCGCTGAGCCGGCCAATATAAATAGGTTCTCAATCAATTTTTCGGTTCTGCCCGCGTCGCTCAAGTTGGTCCAGATTGGAGCCACAGAGCTGACTCTTCCGGAGGCGAAATCCACTCCACGAACACGGGTTGTGTTTGAACGGAATCAACAAGCGTGGAAGATCTCCAACACTGACTCTCCAACGAAAACGGGCAAGCGTCCCGGCCTTCAAGGTCCGATCGACGATGCGTTCACCACACCGTTTCTCTGCGTGCGAGGGACCGGTACGCCCTGGAGCCCGGCGGTACACGACCACGCAATCGCCAGTTTGAATCGCTTTGCCGAAGAGTGGCATCACTACTTTCGTGGAGAACTGCCGATCAAGGACGACACAGCTGTCACAGAGGACGATGTCCGGACGAAGAACCTGATTCTCTTCGGCGACCCGGGGAGCAATTCATGGATCGCAAAAGCACTGCCACAACTTCCTGTCGAGTGGTCGAAGGAGAAGCTGGGACTGGGTGGGCAGGAATATTCGTCCACCAGCCACATGCCTGCACTGATTGCACCAAACCCGTTACCCGGTGGGACAGCCCACTATGTGGTCATCAACAGCGGCCACACCTTCCGCGGGTCAGACCTCAACGCGTTCAACTATCTGCTCTTCCCCCGCTGGGGCGACTGGGCAGGGGTTCAGGTTCCACCCAATCATTCAGCGAACGAGCCGCTGACTGATCAGGTCATGAAAGCCGGGTACTTCAACGAGCAGTGGCAAGCCCCGTGATAGGCCGCCTGGCAATCGCAACTTCGTCGAATAGATCCAGGATCTTTCGCCAAACAAATCGACTGAAAAGTCCGCCGATTCGAGTTGCATTTAACACCTCGAACAACCCCACATCTCATTTTTCTTAATCTGTGCCAATCCTTTTAATCTGTGGATCAATCTTCCAGTCTTCATGGCATCGAAGTGGACACGTACCTTGGGTACAAAAGGGGAAGAGAATCCACAGATTAAGTGGATTTACGCAGATTAAAGCAGGGAGAAGGTAGAGCTCAATTGAGGGCAGACACACCGGCCCTGACCTATCGCACGAACAGGAACTGCTTCGAGTTCACGATCGTCCAGAGCAGGTCTTCCATGATCTCAGAGCGATTCGGGGTCTCGCTCACGAACTGCCGGGCTGTGGCGAGCTCGGAGTCGGTGGGTCGGCGTGAGAGAGCCCGCAGATAGATATCGGTAATCATCTCGTCGTCGGTCTTCTTCGCCTCGATCTCTTTCGCGATGCGGCCTGACTTAGAGGCGATCTTTTCCATCAGGAAGTCCCCATTGAGGGTATGCAGTGCCTGGCCCAGGTTTTCATCGGGCATTCGCTCGCATTCACACACACTCACGCGTCGTGGCTTGCCGAAGACATTCAGGAAATAGTCGGGATACTCGGCATCGGGCAGCTCGATCGCCCGGGTTCCGGCGGGCAGGCTCTTGAACTTGGTCTGCACTCCCGTCACGGCGTCGATGGCGTCGAGCAGTGGCTCAGCACCCAGACGCTTGACATGGAAATGGCTGTAGAACTTCGCGTCGCTGGCGTTGGTAGCCGTGGGTTGCGACTCCAGCTGATAGAGTCGGGAGGTCATGATCACCCGCATGACCTGTTTGATGTTGAAGTCTGATTCAACGAATTGCTGAGCCAGACGATCGAGCAGCTCGGGATTCGTAGGCGGGTTCGTGGCACGCATGTCGTCCACGGGCTCGACCAGTCCCCTTCCCAGCAGAAACTCGACATACCGGTTCACGATCGACCGCGAGAAATCCTTGTTCTCCTTGGCAGTAAGCCACACTCCCAAAGGTCGACGACGGTCGAGCGAGTCGTCCATCTCCGGGCCGTCGAATGGCCGTGGTTTGAGCACTTGTCCGGTCTTGGGGTGCGTGACCTCGCCGCCGTTGCGTACGACCACGACGGTCTCGCCGCCGAAGAGTCCAAACTCTTGGCTCGATTTCACCCCGACTCGCGAGAAGAACGCCGCGAACGAGTAGTAGTCGGCCTGGCTGTATTTCTCGAAGGGGTGATGGTGGCACTTTGCACAGGCCAGCCGCGTACCGAGGAACAGCTGGGCGGTACTCTCCGCCAGATCGGGCGGGTTGTTGTTGATCTGGAAGTAGACGGCCGGTCCGTTGGAGAAGATGGACCCCTTGGCGGTGATCAACTCGCGGACAAACTGGTCAAAGGGACGGTTCGTGCGGAACTGTTCTTTGATCCAGTTGTGCATCGCCCACATGCGCTGGTTGCTGCCGCCGCCTTCGCTGGTGTTCCGCAACAGGTCGGACCACTTGAGCGTCCACAGGGCGGCGTACTGATCGTTGTGTGTATCGCGGGCTGGATCTCCGGTGAGGCCGAGCAGTTCATCGACGAGCTGCTCCCGCTTCATCGGGTCCGCCGAGTCGATGAAGGCGACCGCTTCTTCCGGTGTCGGCAGTGTTCCGATCGCGTCGAGATATGCCCGCCGGAGGAATGTCGCATCATCACACACCGGCGATGGCTCGATCCCCAGCTCGATGAACTTTTTGGAGGCCAGTTCATCGACGAAGTTTTGATTCACCCACCCCGCCAGCTCGGGCGTCGGGCCGAATGGCGAGACCACCATGGCGACGGCTGCCTGTCCCTCATAGCGGATCATCACGGGGGCCTGCCCGTGGCCGATGACCTTCACCAGACCATCCGGAGACACCGAAACCGCCGACTCGTCGAGCGAGTCGAACTTGGCCAGGCCAGTCACATCGCGTCGTAGTCCGGTCTTGTATTCCGCAATTATCCGCAGCTGTTGCGTCTGGCCAACCGAGGCCAGCCGCTGCGGAGGATAGACCTCCAGCCTGGCGACTTCGGGCTCGTCGGCTTTCGGAGCAGGCGTACCCGATCGTAACCATGCGGTGAGAATCTGGTGGTCGAGACTGTTCTTGATCAGCCGCTGACCGCCACCGTGCGAGACAGCCATCATGG
>CANJZR010000428.1 GCA_947479075.1 Planctomycetaceae bacterium | reverse complement strand
GGCACTTCAAGGGGCAGAACTACATCGTCCTGGGAGTGGCGCTTCACAGCGAGACGCAGGAAGTGATGATCGTCTATCAGCAGGACTACGGCGACCGCCGCATGTGGGTCAGGCCGAAGGCGATGTTCATGGAGACTGTTCCCTACGAGGGAAAAGAGGTTCCCCGCTTTCAGTACCTGGGCGAAGTGGATGAATAAGCAGTCTGCTTGTCGTTGCTTATCTCACCCCCCAGGAAGAACCCCATGCCGAGTGCCCCGCTGATTCTGGTCTTGAACGCTGGATCATCGAGTCTGAAACTTGCCGCGTTCTCTGGAGATCGCCTCGTCTTGCGTGCCGGGGTCGAACGGACGAATCAAACGCCAGATCAACGAAGATTGTGGATCGTTGATCCAGAGGGGCAGACCATTGAGCATGGTCCAGTTCCGACCATCGACAGTTCGTCACTGCTTCAGGCCGTAATCGACACGCTTGTCACTCTGTGTCCCGGTCAACGCATCACAGCTGTCGGGCATCGAGTGGTCCACGGGGGAGATCGCTTCACTGCGCCGGTGCGAGTCACTCCGGAAGTCCTGGTGGAACTCGAATCGCTCACTCCGCTGGCTCCTCTGCACCAGCCGCACAACGTGGGGGAGATCCGTACAGCGTTGCGAATTCTGCCTGATGTGCCGCAGGTGGCCTGCTTTGATACTGCATTTCACGCCACCATGCCCTGGCAGGAGCGAATGCTCGGTTTGCCACGAAAGTATTACCAGCAGGGCGTGAAGCGATACGGGTTTCACGGACTCTCCTACGAATCGATCGCCAGCCGATTACCAGCGATCGATCCACGAGCAGCTGTGGGACGGACGGTCGTTTGCCACCTCGGTAGCGGGGCCAGCTTGTGTGCAATGAGTGGCGGCAAGAGCATCGCCACGACGATGAGCTTCACCCCGCTCGATGGGCTGCTGATGAGCACCCGAGCCGGCGCGATCGACGCGGGAGTGATCCTGCATCTTCTTCGCAACGAACAGCTCTCGCCTGACCAGATCGAACACCTGCTCGATCGCGAATCAGGTCTACTTGGAGTCTCCGGCATCAGCTCCGATCTGCGGGATCTGCTGGCCAGTCCGGCGCCCGAAGCGGCGGAGGCAGTCGACCTGTTCTGCTACCGTGTCGTGCGAGACATCGGAGCGATGACAGCTGCGCTCGGCGGCCTCGACGCGATCGTCTTCACGGCTGGCATCGGTGAGAATTCTCCAGATGTCCGCGAGAGGGTCTGTATCCAGCTCGCCTGGCTCGGCATCGAGTTCGATTCCGCTGCCAACCTCGCTGGAAGCGTGACTCTTCATTCGCAACACAGTCGAGTTTCTGTCCTCCGCATCCAGACAGATGAAGAAGCTGTGATTGCCAGACAAACTGCGAACGCTCTCGTCGACTGATCGACAACACCGCCTTTGGAAGGTTTCATGCACAACGCCTTGTCTCCCTCAGAACTCGCTCGGATTGACGCCTATTGGCGGGCCTCCAACTACCTGTCCGTTGGTCAGATCTATCTGCTCGACAATCCCCTGTTGCGAAAGCCGCTGAAGCGGGAGCACGTGAAGCCCCGCCTGGTCGGTCACTGGGGCACGACGCCCGGTTTGAATCTCCTGTACGTGCATCTCAATCGAGTGATCGCCGCACACGACCTTAATGTACTGTTCATCACCGGGCCCGGGCATGGTGGTCCGGCTCTGGTGGCGCAGGCCTATCTGGAGAAGACCTACACCGAGGTCTATCCCGAGATCTCCGAAGACGAAGTCGGCCTGCAGAAGCTGTTCAAGCAGTTCAGCTTCCCCGGTGGCATCCCCAGCCACGTCGCCCCCGAAACCCCGGGCAGCATCCATGAGGGCGGTGAACTCGGCTATTCGCTGTCACATGCCTTCGGAGCGGCGTTCGATAACCCTGATCTGATCGTCGCAGCGGTAGTCGGGGACGGCGAAGCGGAGACGGGCCCGCTGGCCACGAGCTGGCACTCGAACAAGTTTCTCAATCCCGTGACCGACGGGGCGGTGCTGCCGATCCTGCACTTGAACGGGTACAAGATCGCTAACCCGACGATTCTCGCCCGCATCCCCAAGGACGAATTGCGGAAGCTGTTCGAGGGATATGGGTACAAGCCGTACTTTGTCGAAGGGCACGACCCCCAGCTGGTCCATCAACAGCTGGCGTCCACACTCGATACCGTGGTCAAGGAGATCCATCAGATCTGGTCCGACGCCCGGAATCGCGGGAACGCGACCCGCCCGGTCTGGCCGATGATCGTCCTCCGTACGCCGAAGGGGTGGACATGTCCGGCGGAGATCGACGGCAAGAAGTGCGAGGACTACTGGCGGTCCCATCAGGTGCCCATGAGCGACATGGACAAGCCCGGACATGTCGAAGTCCTCAAACAGTGGATGCTGAGCTATCGCCCTGAAGAGCTGTTTGACCAGGCGGGTCGACTCCAGCCCGAGATCGCCGCACTCGCTCCCCGGGGCACACGGCGGATGAGTGCCAATCCACACGCCAACGGGGGACAGCTGTTGCATGACCTCCAGCTGCCTGACTTCCGCGACTACGCGGTCAAAGTCACCGCCCCCGGTGCTGCGGACTCGGAATCCACTCGGGAGATGGGCCGGTTCCTGCGAGATGTGATGCAGGCCAATCTCCAGAGCCAGAACTTCCGACTGTTCAGTCCGGATGAAAACAACTCAAACCGCTGGCAGGATGTGCTGGAGGTGACCAACCGGACCTGGCTGGCAGAACACTACGACACGGACGACAAGCTGGCTCCTGACGGACGCGTGATGGAGGTGCTCTCTGAACACCAGTGCCAGGGCTGGCTGGAGGGATATCTGCTGACTGGGCGACACGGGTTCTTCTCTTGTTACGAGGCGTTCATCCATATCATCGACTCGATGTTCAATCAGCATGCGAAGTGGCTGAAGGTCTGCAACGGGATTCCCTGGCGTCGTCCAATTGCATCGCTCAATTACCTGCTGTCATCCCACGTCTGGAGACAGGATCACAACGGATTCTCGCATCAGGATCCGGGATTCCTGAATCATGTCGCGAATAAGAAGTCGGAGGTCATTCGTATCTATCTGCCCCCCGATGCAAACACATTGCTCAGTGTGACCGACCACTGCTTGCGAAGCCGGAATTACGTGAACGTCGTGGTCGCCGGAAAGCAGCCAGCTCCGCAGTGGCTGACAATGGATGCTGCTGAGAAACACTGCACGGAGGGACTCGGCGTCTGGGACTGGGCCTCCAACGACGAGGGCAACCCCGATGTGGTGATGGCCTGCTGCGGCGATGTACCGACACTGGAGACGCTGGCTGCCGTTGATCTACTGCGACAGCACTTGCCGGAGGTGAGGGTGCGGGTGGTGAATATTGTCGACCTGATGAAACTGCAACCTCCGCGGGAGCATCCGCACGGGCTGCCCGATGATGAGTTCGATGCGATCTTTACGAAAGACCGACAGATCATCTTCGCGTTCCACGGCTATCCATCGTTGATCCACCTGCTGTGCTACCGCCGGACCAACCACGACAACCTGCATGTCCGTGGCTACAAGGAAGAGGGAACGACCACGACCCCATTCGACATGGTCGTGATGAACGACATGGACCGGTTTCATCTGGTGATGGATGTCATCGATCGCGTCCCCGGTCTGGCTGCGCGAGCCGGTGCTGTGCGGCAGGCCATGATCGATAAACGGGCCGAGCACAAGCGGTACATTGCGATCCACGGCGAAGATATGCCGGAGATCCGGAACTGGCGGTGGCAGGGGACGACGATATCCGGAAGCTCGCGAAGCGACACAGCTGCTGACAACACTTAATGGGTTGCCAGCGATTCATAACCAGACCGACTCAGTGTGACAGGACCCCCGCTGGAATCGGCTGGCGTTCGATGCCCGGTCCGGCGTAGTCGATTTCCAGCGTCCGATCGACATCGCTCCGATAGAAGATCCGGAACTCGATCGGATGTCGCCCAGCCTTCAAGGCGATGCGGTTCGAGTTCTCGCGTCGGCGGCTCTGGCTTTCCAGTACCCAGCGGTGGTCGTC
>CANJZR010000427.1 GCA_947479075.1 Planctomycetaceae bacterium | reverse complement strand
CGGCACCGTGCGTGATGCCTGTGCTGTTTTTCACTACCAGCAGGGGCAATGGGGAACCGGTGGCAAGGCCCTGTTCAACATGAACGCAGGCGACGCCGTCTCGAGGCTCCAGGGGCAATTCGTCGCCGTCGGGGATTGATACACGCAGCCCGCTAGGCTGACTTACGCGGTCCCAGCGGTTGCATGATGTTCTTCATGACCTGTTTGACAATGACCCAGAGGCTGTACTTGGAAGCCCAGAACAAAACCTTATTAAAGAAACCTGGAACCACCAGAGTACGGCCCGCACGCATGGCGTTGTAGCCGGCCAAAGCGACCGGGGCCGTTTCCATCGAGTTCCACTGAAAAATACGGGTGGTGTCCATTTTGGAAACCTCGCCGAAATTCGTTCTAGTCGGACCAGGTGCCAGACAAGTGACTGTGACACCAGTTCCCCCCAGTTCGGTTTGCAGACCTTCACTGAGATACCACACATAGGCCTTAGACGCGTAGTAGGTCGCGGCGTTGGGGCCGGGCTGGAAGGCGGCTGTCGACGCCAGGTTCAGGATGCGACCACTCTTGCGGGCCACCATGCCAGGCAGGAACAAACGGGTCAGCTGGCTTAAGGCCACGATGTTCACTTGCAACATCGAAGTCATCTCGGCTTCGGGTATCTCGTCGAAGTACCCCATGCCACCGAAACCCGCGTTATTAACCAGACAATCGACGGTCCAGCCCGCTGCCATCACCGCTTCGAAGACTCGCTGAGCGGCTCCCGCTTCAGAGAGGTCGCACGGAATCACCAACGTCTGGATGCCGTAGGCTTTCGCCAGACGATCTGCGAGTGCCTGCAACTTGTCCTGGCTGCGCGCGACGAGAATCACTGATGATTTGTCGCGAGCGAAGAGTTCTGCCAGTGCCTCTCCGATTCCAGAGGAAGCACCAGTAATCAGAGCAGTTTCAGCAGCCATGTGTTGTCTCGCGGAGATGCGTGAGAAGAGAAGGTGTGAATTGTGTCAACTCGATCGAATCGGAGCAATCAGTTCTCATCAATGCTGCTCGATTCCCGTGGCATGGACGCCTCGCGGGGGCGGAGAGCTATACTTCACTCCTCGCTCAACTCGACGTAACAACACGGCGTTCACTGACAGGAGTAGATCCGATGAGTGATGATGGGGCTTCTCGCGAGGTGATTACCGTTCGCGGCCTGATCCGGCCCGAAGAGATGGGGGTCACTTACACCCACGAGCATCTCTTTCTCGATGCGATGGATCATTATCCGGGGTATGGGTATCAACTCGTCATCGACGATGAGGAGATGATGGCCGGTGAGATCGACGAGTTTAAGCGGCTCGGTGGTCAGACGATCTGTGATGTGACTCTCGATGAGATCGGCCGCGACCCGGTGCGACTGGCCAGGTTTTCAGAACGCATGGGGATTCATGTCCTCATGGGTGCGGGCTGGTACCGCGATTTCGGGTACCCGCCCATCGTTGAAGAAATGAGCAGCCGCCAGCTGGCCGAAGTCCTCGTTAAGGAGATCGAGGTCGGAGTCGGCGACACCGGCATCCGCGCGGGCTTCATCGGCGAGATCGGCACCGGCCGCCACTTCATAAAGCCCGCGGAAGAACGGGTTTTTCGCGCATCTGCTCTGGCCCAGGCGCAGACCGATGTGGTGATCACCACGCACACAACGCGCTGGGGCACACTCGCGCTGGAGCAGATTGCCCTGCTGGAGGAGTTTGGTGCGAACCTGTCCCGGGTCATCATTGGTCATCTGGGCGACCGTATCGGTGTGAAAAACCTGCTCCCCATTGCGGAGAAAGGGGTGTACCTCGAAGTCGATAACATCGGGTATCTCGACTACCAGCCCGAATGGGTGCGAGCCGACAACGTCGCCGGGCTCGTGAAGGAGGGATTCACGAATCAGGTGCTGCTGTCCGAGGACATCTGCATGCTGAATCACCTGAAGTACACTGGGGGAAAAGGCTACGGATACCTGCTGGAGACCTTCGTCCCCATGTTGCGCGAGCGTGGCGTGACCGACGCGCAGATTCACCAGATCATGGTCGTCAATCCGGCCCGAGCCTTCTCCCGGAGACGCCGCGATGCTGTCTGAACTGATGGAGCGTTTCGAGTTCCGCCCGATCATTAACGCAGTGGGATACGCCACTCGGGTCAGTGGCAGCTGTCCTCACCCCGAGATCATCGCCGCGATCGGTGAGGCGAGCGCCAGGTTCTGGGAGGTGGATGACCTGCTCACAGCGGCGAGTACTCTGATTCGGGAATCGACCGGAGCCGAAGCGGGGATCGTCACCAGTGGAGCCAGCGCTGCCCTGACGCTGGCTGCCGCCGCTTGTCTGGCGGGAAATGATCCCAACATCATGGATCGCCTGCCCGACACGACCGGGTGCTCGCGTGACGAGATCATTTACCCGATCTCCGGGCCGTATGACTACGACCATCCAATTCGTCTGGCAGGGGCCAAGCTCGTAACGGTCGACTACCGGGCCGATGACGCACTGGCACGGATCGAACAGGCCATCACGCCACGCACAGCTGCGATCGGATATGTGTGGTTGACACTGCGGGAAATGCCCAACATCGGGGCTCTCGTCAACCTGGCCCATCGGCATGGACTTCCGGTGATTGTCGACGCCGCGTGTGCCCTGCCCCCTGCGGAGAACCTGACATCGATCATCGGTCGGGGAGCAGATTTTGTCGCCTACAGCGGAGGCAAGCATCTCGGTGGTCCACAGGCGTCGGGCATCCTGTGTGGCCGGGAGGAACTGATCCGCAGCGCCTGGGTGCAGATGGTCGACATGGACGTGAGGGCGGGAACGTGGTCTTTACAGCGTTGGGTGGATGACGGATGGATCTCGCGTTCGCCGCGGCACGGAATCGGCCGCACGATGAAAGTGAGCAAGGAGTCGATCGTCGGACTCATGGCCGCGCTCGTGCGATTTGCGAAGCGAGATCATGCCGCCGAGTACGCCACCTGGAAGGCCAAGGTCGACGAGATCGAAGCCGGTGTCCGCGACTTGAAGCCACTTCGTGTGACCGCACGATCGACTGCATTGAATGGACAGCAGATTCCACTGCTCCAGATTGAGACGGGGGAATTGCCGGTCGGACTACGGGCGCGAGACCTCGTGTTAGCGCTGCGCCAGTGGCGACGCAAGATCATACTGGCGGAAGACGAGCAGTCTCCCGATCGGGCGTTTTTGTATGCCCAGTGTCTGCAGGCAGGAGATGTGGAGGAGATCATCGCCGCGATCCGACATATCGCCCACGAACATCAGGAGCGGACAACACGATGACACTTCCCGCTGATTCACTGATCCGCAATGGCCAGGTCTACGACGGGACCGGAAACCCGCCGCAGCGTGTCGACATTCGCGTCGTGCAGGGTGCGATTCAGGAGATCGGTCCCAATCTCAAGCCAAGGGGCGAGGAACAGGTCGAGGCCGACGGACTCATCGTCGCTCCCGGTCTGATCGACCTGCATGTGCATGTCTTCAGTGGAATCGGGCTCTACTCGATCGACCCTTTTGAAGCGGGGCTGCGAACTGGCGTCACATCAATGCTCGACACGGGGACGGCGGGCTCGCTGACCTATGCCAATATGGCCCGGTTCATCATGCCGGCAGCTGCAGAAGACATCTACGCATTGCTGAACATCTCGATGATTGGTGCGATTCAAGGACACCCCGATTTTCCGCCGTTCATGGGGGATCTCAACGATGGGCGTCATGCCCATGTTCCGTCTGCTGTCGAATGCGTAAATCGCTTTCCAGAGCGGCTCGTCGGGATGAAGGTGCGACTAACCTCCGGATTGGCCAACTTCGACGAGAAGAATGAGTGGTCAGGCTTTCATGGCGTGTTTGAAGCGGCCGACCTCACGCGGCGACCATGTATGATCCACCATGCTGCGTCAAGGATCCCGACCGAGACGGTCCTGAAGACTCTCCGTTCAGGTGACATTTACACGCACTTGTACAACCCGCATCCCGACCATGTGTTCGATTTGCACGGGGCGCCTCTTGACGCTCTGCTCGAAGCTCGTTCTCGCGGGGTGATTTTCGATGTGGGTCATGGAGT
>CANJZR010000426.1 GCA_947479075.1 Planctomycetaceae bacterium | reverse complement strand
GGTGCCACTTGCCAAACATTCCAGTGGCATATCCAGCGGCCTGCAGTGATTCGGCAATCGTCGCCTTGTCGAGTGGGAGTTCCTCCACATTGTCGATCGGTCGGAGGGGCCGCGACCGCCAGTTGAAGCGTTCGATACTCCCCACGGTATAAACTCCGGTGCGGGCTCCGCACTGTCCCGACATGAGAGCTGCCCGCGTCGGGGCACAGTTCTGGCAGTGATGGTGCGAGGTAAAACGCACTCCCTGCGACGCCAGTTTGTCGATGTTCGGCGTCTCGTAATATTGGCTGCCGTAACACCCCAGATCGGTCCCGCCTAAATCATCCGCCAGAATGAACACGATGTTCGGCTGCCTGGGCTCAGTTGCGCAAAGTGGTGAGACACACAAGACGGCCAGCATGATCAACCAGAGGATCCGCATCAGAGTGTTCCCCATCAGGAGTGGGCAGGGCGGCCGCGCCAGAGTCGAATAGTGATCGGTTCATACTCTGGTCCGGTCTTATTTGCCAAGTCCGAGAGGTTATTGAAGTGGTCACTTGTTACCCTGTAACAGCAATTTGCGATGAAGGGCTATTCGTTACCCGGAGCAGTGGTTGGTACGAAGATTGATTCAAAGGTCGGTTGCTCCCGACTGCTTGTGGTAGCGTCACTTCGGTAGAGTCCAATGCGACTCAACCGGGGCCACACTGCGAAATGATCCTGCGCGTGTCCTGCACTCCCGTTCTTTTTCCGACATCAATCGATTTATCAAAGAGGTTCAATCATCACATACACCTATGGTATCGCCGGCCCCGCGTGGCCTCGGCTCGGGAAGTTCTTGCAGCGCATCTTGCAGCCGGGTTTCCGAGCACTGTTCTGGCCGAAGAAGGTGTATGCGCCTGAGAGCCCCCAGGCGAAAAAGTCGATCGACGCCCTTCGCGAGAAGCTGGCACGCGGCGAGACAGCCTATATCGTCGGAATCGGTCCGGCCGGGCACAACAGCGGAGTGGCACTGATCGAAGTGTCAGCTGCCGACGGCATCCGGCTGATCTCCAACGACGAAGAAGAACGGTTTTCGGGAATTAAACACGATGCGAACTTTCCCGAGTCGGCGATCGCGATGCTGCGTTCGCGTCTGGATGAGCGAGGTCTGACGTACCGCGATCTGCACGCGATCGTCACCACGTGGGATTACACGTCCATCCTGCCGCTGGCGATCCGCACGATGTTCGAGCATTTTCCCAGGAGTTTGGGTTTGGTTCGGCCTGCGTGCTTTCCCTTGTGGGATTTTTATCACAACGGCAGCGTCGTGCGCGCCGGCCCGCAACGGCTGGCCGCGCATTTGGGAGCACCCTCTCCCATCCCGTTGATTTGCCAGTTCCATCACGATAACCATGCCGCCGGAGCGTATGCTCTATCCCCTTTCGCCAAGCAGTCGAAACCCGTTCTGATCTCGGTGATCGATGGTTCTGGCGATCAGGGCTCGATCGCGATGTATCTGGCAACCAATGGCCGCCTGGAATGTCTCTACAAGAACCACAGCCCCTTTGACTCGCTGGGCCTGTTCTACGCCATCATCAGTTCGACGAAGGGGGGCTGGACGCCACTCAGCAGTGAGGGGCGTTATATGGGGGCGGCCGCCTGGGGAGATGGCGAGCGGCTGACGAACAAGTTCTATCGCCCGCTTCGCGAAATTTTTCACTTCGCTCCAAAGGGCGAGTTGTTCATCAACCGGGCGTTTGTCAACTGGCACATCGCCGGTGAGCTGGCTCCCTATGGTGAAGCCATGTCAGCCGCATTTGGCGAACCGATACCACATGGCAAAATGTGGAACCCCGATGCCGTGTTGCGTGTCGATGATGTCCTGCATTCTGAAATCACTCGTGATCGCTGCGATCTGGCGGCAGCCACCCAACTGGTCTTTGAAGACGCGCTCTTTCACATCATTGATCATTACATTCGCACGACCGAGTGTGACCAGCTGGTGATGACCGGGGGGACGGCTCTCAATTGCCTGGCCAATATGCGTCTCGTTCAGCACTACGACTCTGCGTGGTACCGCCGCAATCTGGAACAGGCCGGAAGACTCGAATTGTGGGTTCCGCCGATCCCCGGCGATGCGGGAGTGACTGTCGGAGCTGCAATCAATTTTGCCATGCAGGCCGGAGCGCGGCCGGGAGAACTGATGCAGCATGCCCATTACTGCGGTCGAGGGTTCACCCGTGACGAGATTGTCACGGCCCTGGGAGCCCAGCCTGACATTAACTACCACGACCTGGGAGATCTGAACGATCGCGACAAGCTGGAAGGGATCGCTGACCTGACAGCGTTCATCATTGCCCGCAATGGTGTGCTGGGGGTGTTCCAGGGGCCCGCCGAGACTGGACCGCGGGCGCTGGGGCATCGCTCCATTCTGGCGAACCCCTGCAATCCCCAATCGCTGGAGACGATCAATCTGCGAGTCAAACATCGCGAACGAGTTCGCCCGCTGGCGCCGATGCTCACGCGCGAGGCCGCTGAAGAGTTGTTCGAATTGTCCGACGGAGCCACTGCCGACGACTACAACGCCTATAACTACATGGTTCTGACAGCCATGGCTCGGCCCCAGGCCAAGTCGCTGATTCCGGCTGTGATTCACCAGGATGGAACAGCACGGTTGCAGATCGTTCGCGAAGAACACGACCCGTTCACACATGCCTTCCTGCGGGCGATGGGGCGACACGTCGGTGTTGAGGCCTCGGTGAACACGTCACTCAATGTCGGCAGTCCGATCGCGCAGACACCTGCTCATGCGGTTGCCGCGCTGGAACGCGCCACGGGGCTCACCGGATTGCTGATGATTGCCAATGAAGGTGATGTGTTGCTGGCCTGGCACAACGTCAATGCGGGCTTGAAAGACAATGGTGTTCAACTGCAGGCATGGCTCGACCAATGGCGAGAGAGCCAGATTCAAATGCAGTAGGCCAGGCTGTGCGAAACGACGACCTCAACTGCGTCAGAATCTACACCCAGAAAAACGCCACGGTGGCATAGGTTACCATGGCAACCCCAGCCACCAGTTTGCCGAATGTGCCCAGCAATCTTCCGACGAGGGCGGCCTGACTGATCGAGAGTTTTTCGGCATTCGTGCGGCCATTCCAGGTTTCGCCCAAATAGGCACCGACAAAAGCTCCGAACGATCCGCCGCCCAAAGCTGCGATGATTGGACCCACAAATGGCACGGGCACACCCAGGAAGGCACCCACAATACTTCCCACCATCGCGCCGACCATCGAAAGTAAGATCGCCCGACGGCTGGCACCGTGCTTGGCCGCCCCCGCAGCTCCGGCGATGAGTTCCAGAAGCTCACCCAGCCCCGCCAGCGCGACGAGCACACCGACCTCCCACCAGTTCAGACCGAGACCGTTTTCCTGCTCGGGAATCAGAACCACAAATAGGGCCGCCAGCAAAACGATGCCCCAGTTCCCCGGGAGCGTGAAAAAAGTCGCGACCCAGCAGGCCACGTTCGCCAAGAGCAGGACAATGCCACCAAGCCAGTAAACCCAGAGAGGAGCAGCATCGATCACGGCACGAACCACCAGAAGTGTAGAGTTGATCGTCGGGCGGTGACGATCCTTGAGCATACTGCTCACCTTGTGCTGGCGACAACGGTCAGCGATCTCACGCAAGAAGTGTTCTGCTCATTTGAAAACAGTGAGGATCTTCACGGAGCAACCTGGGCTACCCACTCCAATGCGAACCAACCTGTGTTACCCCGCTATAACGAGGTGGTGTGGTGAGTATACTGCTCGGAAGCAGCGAGTCGGCGATTGCTGAGTTCAATTCGCGAATCATCGTGATCAGAAAGGCGAATTAACATGTTGATCAACGTGATCCGGGAAAATCTGGCAAGAAGCCAGTCCGCATCTAGGGCAAGGAGATTCGAAGAAGCTGTTCACATACTAGACGAGTTCAGAGCGATGTTACGAGCTGCTCCTCCATCATCTGATGAGGTGTTGCAATTGCTTCAAGAAGTAATCGCCGATCCTTCCATGCCGGAAGCAAGTGATGTTTTTACGGCAGCTTGGTACAGTTTGTCGCAAGATTACGTTCCCCCGCTTTGCAAGATTC
>CANJZR010000425.1 GCA_947479075.1 Planctomycetaceae bacterium | reverse complement strand
GGGAGGAGAAGGAGCTGGCCGTCGAACGAACCTACCGGGCAGTTCATCGCCCGGACAGACTATCTCCGAGACTAGATCATGAAGTCTGTCTTCTGACCCAGGAGGCGATCGACCATGTCTTGAGGCAGGTCGATGGCGACCGAGGTCGAATCGTCCATGTCGGTGGGGTTGATCCCGCAATACTGTGCCCACGGCCCCAGATGCCGCCAGCGACCGGCCCGCTTGGGCTCATCGGGCAGAACCGGCGTCGTGCAGCGATTGCAGCCGATCGTCGAGAATCCCTGCTCGTGCAGCGGGTTGACGATGACTTTGTGTTCCTTGATATAGGCGTCCATCTGCTCGTCGGTCATGTTCGCCAGCGGGTTGAGTCGCACCGCATTCATTTCCGGGTCGACAGCGATGATCGGACAGCTGCCACGACGTCCTCCGTCAGCGCGACGCAGGCTGCCGATGAAGCAGTCATAATGGCCCTTGACCGCGAGCAAAGGCTCGACCTTGCGCAGGTGGCAGCACTGCTTCTGGCCTTCGACGGAGACGTAGAGCACCCCCAGTTCCGCCGTTTGCTCCTCCATCGTCTTGGCAGGCTTGAGCGTGTGGACAGTCAAGCCGTAAGCAGCTGCGATCTTGTCCCGAGTGTCGAGGGTTTCCTGGAAGTTCACCCCGGTGTCGACGAAGACGACCGGAACCTTCAGCTTCAGGCGCGCGGCCATGTGGCTGACGACACTTCCGGCCTTCTGCATGGCGGAAATGATGGCCAGCCGGCTGCCGAAGATCTCTTCCGCCCAGCAGAGCAGTTCATCCGGGGTCCGGTCGTCCAGTACATCGTTCAGTTCCTGGAGTCGGGCAAGTGACAAACGCGCCATCGTGACGAGTCGTTTCGCTGGAAGAGGAGGGTAGGGAATGAACACTTCGTCCGTCGAAGCGTTCTCTGGTCCGAACGGGCATGATCGCGACCTAAGCCGATTTTGGCAAACCGTTTCCGCTCCAAATAGGGGAATTGGACTTTTCCAGAATCCCGGTTCCCGGAGGCCGGGACCGTACCCGTCCGGACACACTGCGATTCGATTGGTTCATCGAGTCGCAAAGCAGGGGACTGTGACGACTGAATCCATTTCCAGGCCGTGGTATACGGCGAATCGGAAATCAATCTGGGCATTTGATTCGGACCGGTGTGCGTTTCTTTTTGACAGCACCCCGCCATGACCTAGTGTTGTCAGAAGACATCCAAACTGGCGGTGAGTCCGTCGTCGCTCACCGGTGGGAGATGCTTCGACTCGGAGTTGGTTTGATGGATTCAGTGCTTACACAAGGGTTTATGGGAATCTCTTCCCACCCGATGAATTCCTCGCAGAACTTCCTGGGTCTCCTGGGATTGTGCGAAGTGGGCAACCATCCCGATCCGGAGGTTCGACTGGCCCTGCTGGGACGGATGCTGGCTGCCATTCGGTTTCGCGACGATTCCATTTTCTTTCACAGCCGCCGTGTCACGATCATCGCGGTCGGGATTTCTCAGCGATTAGGCTGGACCCCTGACGAGATCCATCACCTGGAACTGGCGGCATTGCTGCACGACTTTGGGAAGGTCGGCTTGCCCGATCATATTCTGCAAAAGCCCGGCCGTCTGAACGCGGATGAGCGGGAACTGATCCGGACTGCACATGACGTTTCGGAGATCCTCCTGCAGGCGAGCCGGTTCTCCGAAACAACGCTGCAGATTTTTCGAGATTCCCCGTCAATGGCGGGCGATTGCGGAGGGAGTCTGGGACGCCATCTGGGGGCGAGAATCCTGGCTGTTGCGGATGCTTACGATTCGCTGACCCACGATCAGTCGCACCGCCGGGCATTGACTCGCGAGCAGGCTCTGGAACATCTGCAGCACGTCGAAGGAGCCAAGTTCGATCGGAACGTCGTTTGCGCCCTCGAACGCTGGCTCAAATCCGAAGATGCGATTCTGTTGGAACAGGCAGCCGACGTCGAACAGGATCTGCGGGAGTACCAGCCGATTGACCCGATCGCGATGGAGCAGGCCAACAGCTTGTGCCATCTGTTTTCTCACCTGATCCTGCTGGAAAGTCTTTACGACGGGTATTACCTATTCGACGCCGAACACCGCATTGTGGTCTGGAGCCGTGGAGCCGAGGGGATGTTCGGCAAGAAACGAGCCGATGTCCTCGGCAAACCATGGTCTCCGGAAATCGCGAATTATTCCGCCAAGGGGTTGAATGGCAGCGTGGTGAGCATGGCCATCGATCGTCTGCGTCCCTTCATGGTTTCCGCCCAGATCAAGACCGGGCAGGGGGATCTCGATGTTGATGTGCAGGCGATTCCCTTCTGGGATCAGGAGTCCCGGTTCCGCGGAGCATGCGAAATCATCCACCGCAAGAACGCGAGCCGCCGGGGAACAGAGCGGTATCAGGAACTGCAAATGGCTGCCACGCGTGACCCGCTCACCGGTCTGGCAAATCGTAAGGAGTTGGAGCGTCATCTGGTCAAGGTGTTCGAGGATGCCCAAGCGTCGGGGGCAGTTCCGTTCTCCGCGATTTTCCTCGACATTGATCACTTCAAGAGCATTAACGACGGCTACAGCCACCAGACCGGCGACCAGGTTCTCGTGGATGTGGCTCACCTGGTTGAAGATGAACTCTACTCAGGTGAACTCGTCTCGCGGTACGGCGGTGAAGAGTTTGTTGTGATCTGCCCCGAGACGACGCTCGCGGATGCGTATCAGCGAGCCGAACGCCTCCGTCGCGCGATCATCTCTTCCGAGCCGGCTGGCCTGAAAGTGACGGCCTCGTTTGGGGTGGCTCAACTGGAGGGGAGCGAATCTGCTGACAGTGTCCTTCAACGTGCCGATGCCGCCATGTTCGACGCGAAGCGTGGAGGCCGGAATCGCACTTGTCAGCGTACGCACCAGGATGACACCCAGAAGAGTTCCAGCAAGGTCGAGAAACCGGACGTATCGAACGAGTTTGAACTTCAGGATCGGTTCTTTTCGACAGTGGCTTCGAACCTGATCTTCCACAAACTGTCGGGCTTCGTCGATTCAAATCGAGCCAAAGTGTGGGATGTGAAAGCCGACAGCTTCCAGATGTCCGTGGGCGAGTCGACGCTCTTCGGTGGCTGGGGCTCGACGCCCGCCAAGCAGCCGGTCCACGTCTTGGTCCAGATTGGTGGCGTTGACCGATCTCGACGGACGAACCGGGTGGAGATCAGCATCGTCATCAAGCCTCAGGGGCGTAAGCCCGAACTGAAGGCGTTTCATGACCGGGCGTCTCGAATCCGGGACGAGATTCGGGCGTACTGCGTGGCCGATTCCCCAGTGGCCAATTGAGTCGGCGCAGCTGAATTCCCACAACAGTATGAACACGAAACACCGCACCTGATTCCTGGGCGGTGTTTTTCTTTTTCCGGGAGGCAGCCAGGTTCTCGACTTCTTAGGGAATTCCTGAGCGATGCGAAATTGGAGTCGCCTCGACGAAGGCTCTGGACGATTATGTGTACGCGTGTACAATATTCGAAGATGTGTCCTTTTGTTCATGTTCCTGGAAAGACTCCAGATGTTGCGTTCCCTGTTTGTCGACATGAACGCATTTTTTGCGTCCGCTGAGCAGCACTGTCACCCTCGATATCGTGGGCGGCCACTGGTGGTTGTTCCCGTTGATTCTGATTCAACGTCATGTGTGGCTGTGAGTTACGAGGCACGCCCCTTTGGGATTCGTACGGGAACCAACGTTGGGGAGGCTCGTCGACTCTGCCCGGGCCTGATCGTCGTTCCCTCTCGCACTGAGTGTTACGTTCAGCTGCATCATCAGATTGTGGAGGCGGTCGAGCGGGTGATTCCTGTCACGCAGGTCTGGTCGATCGACGAAATGGTCTGCCGGCTTTGGAGCGAGGATCGCCCTCCCGAGTCCGCCCGGGCTTTGGGGATGCAGGTCAAAGCCTCAATTCGCGACCATGTGGGGCCCGCGCTGAAGTGCTCGGTCGGGATTGCTCCGAACGCGTGGCTGGCGAAGGTCGCTTCCGATATGCAGAAGCCCGATGGGCTGACCATGATCCTGCTGGAGGAATTGCCGGATCGCCTTGACAAGCT
>CANJZR010000424.1 GCA_947479075.1 Planctomycetaceae bacterium | reverse complement strand
GCTTCGCGAGTTCGAGCAACTGATCGGCGGGAGTTTGAGAATCCGGACGGATCGGATTAGACTAGAATGTTCTTGGAGAGGCGGGCCGCCGCAATGGGTTGTGGCAGGCCCCTCTCGAGCAGGTGAGGCGGTCAACAGTCATCACCTGCTGGTTTTCCTGAGATGATGACGGGTTTGTCCCGAGAGGATGGTGGCTCATGTTCGGATTCAATCATATCGAGCTGCTGATTTTCGCTGCGATCGCCCTGCTGCTCTTCGGAAGCCGTCTGCCTCAGACGATGCGCTCCGTCGGAAAGTCGATCACTGAATTCAAGAAGGGAATTCGAGAAAGTGAAAACGACGAGAAGCCAGCTGAGCCTCCTAAGGAAATCGGCGGTTGATGCACGGTCAATCGTGCGGGGGATGTGCCTGGTAATCATCCTGGTCGCATCGCCGATGGCGTATTCACAGGATGCCTCTTCGCCCCCAGTGGATCCAGCCTCCGCCGACTCAGCCCCTACGGTAGCGGTTACTGACGAAACTCAGATCACGATCAAGGAATTGCAGGCCCACGCTGCTTTTCTGGCCAGCGACACACTGCAGGGACGTGATGCGGGAACCGAGGGTGGACGAGCGACAGCTGCGTATCTGGCTGACGAATTAAAGCGTTTGAAGTATCTGCCGATAGGGACGGATGCGGACTACCGTCAGCCGTTTGGGGTGGGGTACCAGAATGTCATCGGATTACTCGAGGGCAGTGACCCGCATCTGAAGAATGAATGGGTCGTGATCGGGGCTCACTTTGATCATGTCGGCTTTGGTAACCCGTTGAACAGCCATGGCCCGTTCGGCCAGATCCATAACGGGGCTGATGACAACGCCAGCGGTGTTTCGTGTTTGTTGGAAATCGCCGAGGCCTTATGCGGGATGCCGGCTCCCAAACGCAGCATTGCCATCGCCTTCTGGGATGCCGAGGAGCGGGGACTGCTCGGCTCAGCGCATTGGCTGGCCAACCATCCCGATCTGTCACAGGTTCAGTTCTACACCAACATCGACATGGTCGGACGGATGCGTAATGACTCGGCCGAGGTGTTCGGCGTGCGGACTCTGCCGGGTTTGCGGTCTATGCTGGCCCGATCGAATGTCGGTGATATCCAGATGAAGTTCAGCTGGGCACAGCGGGACGACAGCGATCATTACAACTTCTATCTCAGGAATATCCCCTACTCGATGGTCTTCTCGGGGTTGCACAATGACTACCACCGCCCCAGTGACGATGTCGAAAAGTTGAACTTCGAGGGAATCGAGAGGATTGCCGAGTTACTGACACGGCAAATGATCGAGGTCGCTGATTATCCTGGACAGCTGACGTTTCGGGATATCTGCCGGAGCGAACAGATGAATGCTCCACCTCTGGCCTCACTTCCCAGTCGTTTGGGAGTCAACTGGTCACCTTCACGTCAGAAGGGCCAGACGATCACACTGACTAATGTGGATGCTGATTCCCCCGCTGGCGTGGCGGGGCTCCAGATCGGGGATGAACTCATCACGATTAACGGTGTCGATGTCAGGGAGATCGACAACTTCATCGAATGGATTCGCCGGAGTCCGATCCATCTGGATATGGATGTTGTTCGGGCGAAGGACGGGGCCGAGGAACAGATCGCTCTCGAACTGAAAGGATTTCCACTGCCCGAGGGACTTCTGGCTGCCCGCGATGCGGCCGAGCCGGGGGTGGTGATCGTGACTGCGGTGACAAGCGATTCGCCCGCAGCTCAGTGCGGCTTCCGGCAGTGGGATCGAATCCTCGCCGTGAATGACGCCGTGACCCTGGAGAATCGGATCTGGGAAATTGAACGAGACGGTCAACTGATGAAGTTGTCCCGCACCGTGACTCCGCTGCCGTAGCCCCCGTGTGAACCGGTCATGGAACCGTTCGCTCAGCGTGGCTGACTCTACTTCGACTCTGCAGCTGGTGCTGTCGGTTTCGTTTCAGAAAGCTCACTGTTCCGACGCATCCACTCTTGTCGGACCGCCTGCAGCATCTCGCTCTTGGTATCGACCCGACCCTGACGGCTGTGGATCGGGCTGACCAGTGACTCTTCCCAGACTCTCCGCTGGACCTGCCACGCATCGCGATCGAGGCCGGCCAGTGGCTGGAGATCATTCATCGCGGAGAGGGTGTCGTTGACCGCTTCGATCGAGTGCTGCAAGTCTGCTTCGTCATATTTCGACGGGGTTCCCGCCTGCCAGCGATTCGACCAGCGAGTCCGCATGACATCCAGCAGAAGATTGTACTGGTCCCAGCGCCAGGTGGGGTCGGGTTCAATCTCCGGATGGTCCTTCAGCAGATTCAGTGCTGCCGCGACTGGTCGAATGGAGCGGTCGCCTTCGGGGGCGTAGGCGATGCAGTACATCCAGTGCCGGTATTCACGGGCGGGGTCCGATTCCTGGGCCCGCTGCATGAGGTTCGCCACCTCAAAGTGGACGAAGTCGGTCACCAGCGGGTCGTAAGGCTCGGCGAAGGTTTCGATGCGTTCGATCGCCGCCAATGACGGCTTGGCTTCGCGAGCGGCTTTCCCGAGAGCGACCAGATATTCCTTACGGCGTTTGTCGTCCGCAGTCAGGGTCTGCCGGATCTCCTTGTTGACTCGCTGGATCGTTGTTCGGGGCCGACTCTTCAGGGCGTCACGCAGCACGGTGCGGTAGCTCCACTCGTCGTCGGCTGTCTGGGTCAGAATGCGCGTCCTCTCCTGGGCGTCGAGGATTCGCCGGGCGACGGTTTGTTCGTCCGTCTCTTTGAGCTTTGCTTCCTTGAGAACGAGCTCCGCGCGATTCGCAAAGAGGTTCAGTTTCTCTTTCCACTTCGGCCCCCAGCGTAGAGTTTCCGAACCCACGGTCAGCAGAAACCGGGCGTTGCCACAGCTGTTGCTGGAGCCGGGAGCTCTGGCCAGCATCTGTTCCACCTGATGAGATGGAATGCAGGCCAGCTGGGCGAGCATCGACCAGTCGCCTCCCACGGTCGCACAGAGGCGACGCATATGTGGAGTTTCCAGCCGGGCGATCAGGCTGGGGTCAAACAGCGGCTCCCGGGAGTTCGATCCCAGCAGCAACAGCTCCGTTCCCACTGACGTTACGATGCTTGATTGAGCGAAAGACGCTTGCAAGCACTGCATCAGATCGCAAATGGGCGTGGCCCCAAAGTCCTCGACATTGATGCGCTGGCAGAAGATTCCTGTGTCACTCAAGTGGTGGCTCATCCGAGTGTAAAACTCTCGGGTGAGTCGCGGCTGGGATCGCATCGGGATCGCAGTCGATTCCGGACAGACGATGACATCGAACTGGCGATTCGCCGCAGAGGCTGCGAACTGCATCGGGGTGGCGTTGACCCACTCGATTCGACTGTCGTTCAAGCGTGAGGTAGCCTCGGTCAGCGAGGCCTGGTACTCGATGATGGAGCGAGCATCTCGATCGGCCTCCACGCAGGTCAGCGTCTGAATCGGGAATCCAAGAAGCGTGTTGATCTCGACCAGTCCAGGTGTCCCTAAACACAGCACGTGATCGGTTTGTGGATTTGTGGCCACGGGCAGGGCCGCTGTGATGACGGACCAGAAGTTCTGCGGTCCCAGGGTGGTGTCGATGCTCATCTGGTTCGAGGGCAATCCGTTGCGTCGTACCACCAGTTGATTGGCGTGATGGCGCCATACTGTCCAGACGCCGTTCTCGCCCTCGATGGTCTTCAGCCAGCGTGTGCGGTTGGCCTGCTCGATCGTGAGCAGGTCATACCCGCGGCCAGCCGCAACGAAGGAGTCTCCATGGAACAGAATCGCCGCCGAACGGGCGGGGTTCAGCCAGCCCATGCAACCCCAGGCCAATGCGATCAAACATCCACACGTCGCGAGAGATCCTGCGAGTCGATTCACTCGGCGTTCGCGGGCGAACTGTTTCCAAGACTCCAATGGCCAAAGGGTGAACAGCAGGCCGACGCAGAGACTCGCGACCACCAGCTGCGACAGGGCCAACGGACCAGATACCCCGGTGTTCAACGCATAGCCCACGCCCATCAGGCCGAGCAGCCAGCCGCGTCGAGGAGTACATCCCAGCAGCAATCCGGCAGCCAGTCCCAGCGGACTGAGTAT
>CANJZR010000423.1 GCA_947479075.1 Planctomycetaceae bacterium | reverse complement strand
GGGCTGTCGGCGAGTGAGCCAGCTCCACCTCGATTTGGAGGGTTGCTAGGGCTGCCGCACTTTGCCCCCAAGGCGAAGCATGTGATCTACCTGTTTCAGAACGGGGCTCCGACACACTGCGACCTGTACGATTACAAGCCCAAGCTGGAGGAGCTGCACGGCCAGCCCATGCCCGAGTCGTTGTTCAAAGGGAAACGCTTCAGCACGATGACCGGCGACCCGACCGGGAAGCTGGTGTTGGCTCCGGTCGAACCGTTTGCTCAGCATGGCGAGAGCGGAGCGTGGGTCAGTAATTTCCTGCCGCACATCGCGACGGTGGTGGATGATCTGTGCTTCGTGAAGGGGATGCATACCGAAGCAGTCAATCACGCGCCGGGGATCACATTTATTCAGACGGGCAGCGAGTTGCCGGGGCGGCCATCGATCGGAGCGTGGCTGACTTATGGGCTCGGTTCCGAGACGGAGGAACTGCCGGGCTTTGTCGTGATGACATCGGTGTCGAAGGGGACATCCTGCGGGCAGGTGTTCTATGACTTCTACTGGGGCTCGGGTTTCCTGCCGTCGAAATACCAGGGCGTGAAGTTCCGGGGTAGCGGTGATCCGGTGTTGTACTTGCGCGACCCCGAAGGACTGACGCGGACGATGCGGCGGGGAATACTCGATGATGTGGCGAAGCTGAATGAGATCAAACTGAAAGAGTTCGGCGACCCCGAGATCGCGACACGCATTGCTCAATACGAGATGGCGTTCAAGATGCAGGCGAGTGTCCCCGAACTGACCGATCTAAGCGGCGAGACCCGAGACACGCTGGAGATGTACGGGCCGCAGGTGCAGGAGCGGGGAACGTTCGCCCATAACTGCCTGATGGCTCGTCGGCTGGTGGAGCGCGGCGTTCGCTGTGTTCAGGTCATGCATGCCGGGTGGGATCAGCACCGTTCACTCACCACCGAGCTGTACACTCAGTGCCGCGATACCGATCAACCGTCCGCAGCCTTGATCAAAGATCTGAAGCGGCTCGGATTGCTGGATGATACTTTGGTGATCTGGGGCGGCGAGTTTGGTCGGACCCCGTTCATTCAGGGGGACATTAATGACCGGCCCCGCTGGGGACGCGATCACCATCCCTATGCGTTCACGGTCTGGATGGCGGGCGGTGGGGTGAAGCCCGGTATCGCCTATGGAGAGAGCGACGAACTCGGCATGAACGTCGTCAAAGATGCGGTGCATGTGCATGACCTGCAGGCCACGATCATGAACCAGATGGGGATCGATCACGAACGCCTGACCTATAAGTTCCAGGGGCGAAACTTCCGTCTGACCGATGTCCACGGTCATGTGGTCAAGGACATCCTGAGTTAGGAAGTTGCCTGCCCAGGTCGGTGAGGGAGTCGACTCAATGAACGTGTTCGATCTATGGTTGCCGATTGTCGCCTCGGGGGTGGCCACGCACATCTGGAGTTCGCTGGCCTGGATGGTGCTTCCGCATCACAAGTCGGAATGGGAGAAGTTCCCGGCCGAGGATGAGCTGCAGGATCTGATGGTGAACCGATCAGTCCCGGTTGGGCAATACATGATTCCGTTCACTCGCGGAGGGCAGGAGGTCACAAGTGATGAGTTTCAGCGGAAGCTCAGCAAGAGCCGGGGCATGTTTGTGGTGTGGCCCGCGGGGCCGATGAACATGGGCAAGGCGATCGGTTGTACGTTGGCGTTTTTCTTCTGCGCGGCATTCATGATCGCCTACCTGGCTTCACTGGCTCTGGCCCCTGGAGCGTCATTTGGCCAGGTATTTCAGTTCGTGGGGACGGCTGGTCTGTCGACCTATTGCGCTGCCCACTTCCCCCATGTGTTCTGGTTCAAACGAAAGGTCGCCATGGAGTTGTTGGACGGCATTGTAATGGCGATTCTGACCGCAGGGATTTTCGCCTTTCTGTGGCCAGCTGCGAGTGGCTGAGATCGATTCAATCTGGATCCGTTCTTGAAATTGATGGCCAGGAAACGGACTGGCAGACTAGTTCGCGTGCAGCAGTTATTGCTGATTGGTTCAACAACTTCTTCGTTGAACTGACGTTTGAAGAGTAAACAATCACGGGCAGTGCAATCTCTCAATTGCCTGGGATAAACGCGGTTATCGTGCCTCTCTGGACTGCGATTATCGAAGTTGAAATGACGTGTTCTGTTCTGGGCGGAAGAACGCATGGTACATGAGTTGCTCAAGGCAGTTGCCATGCGACCTGGCACTCCTGTATTTCCCGCGCTGCATCGCTTGGAGTGGAGTCGAACTCCCTTCTGTAGGTTGGACGGAACTCGTGGTCTGTACAACAATTAGACAGAGGGGCGGTTTGTCGGGAAATGGTCTTGGTGGACCAGCAGCTGGTCAAAAAATGACCAGCTGGAAGATGGGTGGTTATGGTCGAGTGAGAAGACTCGAAATCGCAAAACCGAACCAGAAAAGTGTGACAAAATGATTCTTTCAATCCGGCAGAGACTGACACGATCAAGTCGTACAGTTGGCAAAGTCGATACATCCGGCAGAGTCACTTTATAAGTCACATCTTGTCTCACCCTCCATGGATGGAGAGGTGGTTCATGGTCCTGAAAGATACTGCCCGGTGATTCTCAGGCAGACCAGTTTGTGACACGCTCATTGACTTGCGATGCGAATGGATGCGACATCATGACCAATAAACCGATAACGGTCTGGAATCGAATTCGAACATGGTTGGGAAGCTGGGCTCGTCCCGCGCTGGTTCTGGGAAGCGTGCTCGCGCTGGGAATTGTTGGTACGAACAGCTATGCCGAAGATGATCCATTCGAGGATCTGATGCGCCGGGTCGAACTGCTCGAAGAAGAGAATCGCGAGCTGCGAAGAATTGTCGAAACAGACACGCCGTCGGAAGACGAACCAACACCGGAACCTGCGGAAGGCGAAGTGTTGTATCAATCGGAGCAGGGCGACGAAGAACGGATTAGCGAACTCGTTGAGGAGTATCTCAAGAATCGTCCGGCAGAGTCGCAGTCGATTGACCAGGCCCAGGAGCAGGAGATCTCCGCTCTCCGCAGCAGCCTCAATGGGGTGCTGGACAAAGTCAACAAAAAGACGCTGCCCTCTGTTCAAGTGATGGGGGTCTTCCAGGCAGACGCTGGTTTCTTCGATCAGAGTGCCAACAGCAAGAAGACCTATGACATCGGTGATGGAAACTTCGGCGATATCAAGGACGGGGCCGATTTCCGCCGCGCCCGACTCGGGGTCAAAGGTGCGCTGACCGAGACCACGAACTACTTCATGCAGTTTGACTTCGCGTTCTTTGGTCGCCCCACGTTCACCGATGTGTGGGTGGAACAGACCAAGGTCCCCGTGCTGGGCAATGTTCGTGTCGGGCAGTGGAAGCAACCCTTCAGCCTCGAAGTGGTCAGCAGCTTCCGGTACACGACCTTTGTGGAACGCTCACTGCTGTTCCAGGCCTTCACTCCGTTCCGCCACCTGGGAGCAGGTTTTTACGATACCAATGAAGACCAGACGATGACCTGGGCGATGTCGGGTTTCGCCTCGGGACAGGACCAGTTTGGAGGATCGATCACGAATCGGGGCGGGTGGGGAACCGCAGAACGTGTGACGATGCTTCCCTTCTGGGATGATGCGACGAAGGGGGAAAGTTATCTCCACCTTGGCTTCGGTCACTTCTTCAGTGCTCCGCCCAATCGAATCGCGAACTTCCGTACGATTCCGGAGCTCTACATCGGCCAGAACACAGCTGGAGTCGCGGGAACGAGTGGTCAGGCGGGGGTCGGAAACTTCGACGGGACACCGTTCTTTGTTCAGACCGGCAACCTGGGGGTCTACAACTTCAACGTGCTGGGATCTGAAGCACTGTGGGTCGATGGACCCCTTTCGTTCCAGACTGAGGCGATGGTCAACTTTGTGAACCAGACTCCTGGTGTCGCGATCGGCCCGCTGCAAACCGTGAACTTTGACAACGGGACCTCGATGGCAATCCTGAAGGGGGCCTACGGTCAGATCGGTTACTTCCTGACGGGTGAGCATCGTCCTTACGACCGCAAGGCTGGGGCCATTGATCGCATCATTCCCAAGTCGAACTTCTCCCCCGTGAATCACGATGATCAGAAGG
>CANJZR010000422.1 GCA_947479075.1 Planctomycetaceae bacterium | reverse complement strand
GAGTCTCATGTGGTGAGTGCCTGCGTTTTAGTGACCTGCGAATGAACCAGAAGAAACACATCCTGATCGTCGAGGACGAAGAGTCGATCGCAGAGGGGCTGCGATTCAACTTTGAACAGGAGGGGTACGAAGTGACCGTGGTCGGGGACGGTCGCTCCGCGATTCAGTGTTTCGGTAAGTCAGCCAGTGGGGCCGATCTGGTCGTGCTCGATCTGATGCTTCCGGGGATGAGCGGCTATGAGATCTGCCGCGAGCTGCGAGGCAAAGACCCCCGGGTCCCGATTCTGGTTCTCAGCGCTCGGACATTGAGTGAGGATCGATCACACGCGTTCGACTGTGGCGCCGATCAGTATATGACCAAGCCGTTCGCGCTCCCTGAGCTGTTGAGTCGCGTAAAGAACCTGCTGGAGCGAAATGCCCGGCTTGGCGTGGGCCGGGCTGTGGAGCGTCCGCAGCTGGAGACCTTTCGCTTTCAGGATGTTGAAGTCGACTTCCGCTCTTTTGAACTCCGCCGCGGCGATCAGGTTCACCGTCTGACGACGATGGAAATGCAGCTGTTGAAATTCTTTATCGAGCATGAGGGGGAAGTCCTCTCCCGCACCCGAATTCTGAAAGTCGTCTGGGACCAGAATGCCGAGGTCACGACACGCACGATCGACAATTTTGTCTTACGGTTGAGAAAGTACATCGAGAACGACCCGGCCGATCCCCGAATTTTGGTCTCCGTACGAGGGACGGGCTACCGCTTTGTGGCTGATTCTGATGGCGCAACTCCTTTTGTAGAAGAAGAATAGATTGCGTTGACACTTCTGTGACACGGCGTGACGAGAGTTTGACCAAAGTTTGAACTCGTGCTGACAGAGAGAGTCCGAAGCTTGTGTTAGAGTCCCGCCGCCTGAGCCAGACGAAAGTCGTTCGGCCAGTGCAGCCATCTCCTGTTTCGGAGCTAGCCATGTCCAGCATCCCTGTTCCACATTCTGCTCATTCCGATGATCGTGGTGAGTGGCGAAAGTCCAAGGCGGAAGAACGCAATCTGCTTCTGTCGACCTTTGGAAGCGAAAACCTCCACTGGGGGAATATTGACTGGGCGGTCGTCGGGTGGATGTTCCTGATGCATGCGGGAGCACTCGTGGCGATCGTCGGGTTGTTCACTCCCTACCGCTCGGCACTGTTCAACTGGCAGTCCTTCGCGGTCATGCTGTTCCTGCACTGGTTCACCTGCAGCTTCGGAGTCACGATGACTCTGCACCGCTACCTGAGCCATCGTTCGATGAAGTTGCGAACCCCTGCGAAGTACGTCGGCCTGATGGCTGCGACGCTCGCTGGCGAAGGCACGCCGTTGCACTGGTCCGCTGTCCACCGCATTCACCATCAGAAGGCCGATCAGCCCGGTGATCCGCACTCTCCCAGCGAAGGAAACTGGTGGTCACACATCCTGTGGACCTTTACCGGACGTGATTCACGGCTGCGTCCCGTGATGTATCAGCACTTTGTCCCCGACCTGGTCAAAGACAAGTCGATGTGGTTCTTTGAAAAGGCCTTCACTCCCGTCCTGTTCGGCTCGGCACTCGCGCTGTACCTGATTGGTGGCTGGCCGATGTTCCTGTGGGGCATGTGTGTGCGACTGGTCTTTGCTTACCACAGCACCTGGTTCGTGAACTCGGTCACGCACGTCTGGGGTTATCGCACCTATGACACGGGCGATCTCTCGCGGAATCTCTGGTGGGTTGCCATCCTCGCCTATGGCGAAGGCTGGCATAACAATCACCACGCTTATCCTCGTCTGGCCCGGGCTGGTCACAAGTGGTGGGAGATCGATCCCACCTGGATGCTGATCAGTGGCCTGCGTCTGATTGGCCAGGCCTACGACGTGGATGACCGCCTGCCGGAAGACCTTCCGGTGACGAAGGCGGGCGACGACACGCTCAAGCAATTGCGAAGCCAGGCAGGGAACCCACCCGTTCCCCCTCTCGAAGCGGTGTAGTCAACGGAACGAGGTCCCATGACGCCTCGCCTTACTCCATGAAAAAGCCCCTGGCAGCGACTGCTTCCAGGGGTTTTTCGTTGGTGTTGATGAGTACAGGCTGATCCGAGTCGCCAGAGACTATTGACCTTCGACCGGAGGGTCTTCGATCTCCATCATCGACTCGTCCCAGTGGCAGTCGAGTGCCAGCCAGAGTGCCCGCGTATGGCGAAAGGCAATCGCCGGAAACACACAGCAGAAGCACGCCAGCGGGAACGCCAGCTGAGTATTCGACCAGCGGAACCCAAAGTGCAGGATGAAGTACGAAATCGTGATCGCCCAGGCGGTCAGACCGTAGTTGATGTAGATAGACCCCAGGAAATAGCCTGGTGCCCGTTCGTACTTCAGCTTGCAGTGCGGGCAGCGTTCCAGCGTGGTAAACGGGCCACTGAAGATGGCTCCTTCTCCACAACGTGGGCACTTCAGCCGCAATGCCCGACCCACCAGTGTCGACCATGGAACGGTCGGGTAGCGAAGTGGAACGGGGGGCAGATCAGAGTCGCTCATAATGGATTCCCTCTCGCTTGAAGCCGAGGAAGGCTTACCCGCGGAAGGTGGTGAAGATCAGCGACACGTTCTGGCCACCGAAGCCGAAGCTGTTCGACAACGTCGTGTCGATCTTGGCCTCACGGACCTTGTTCGGCACGTAATCCAGATCACAGTCGGGATCGGGATTTTCGTAGTTGATCGTCGGAGGCAGCACGCCGTCCTTCATCGCCATCAAACAGACGATCGCTTCCGCACTTCCCGCAGCTGCGATGAGGTGTCCCATCATGCTCTTGGTGCTGGAGACGGGAGTCTCGTAGGCGGAGGATTCGAGAGCCTGCTTAATGGCCCGGGTTTCCACCTTGTCATTCACAGCAGTACTGGTGCCGTGGGCGTTGACGTAATCGACCTGGTCGAAATTGAGCCCGGCGTCCTTGAGGGCCAGCCGAATGCAGGAGGTCGCGCCGCGTCCCTCGGGGTGAATGTCGGTGATGCGATAGGCGTCGGCCGTTGAACCATACCCGGCGACTTCCCCGAAGATCTGAGCCCCGCGCTTCTTCGCGTGTTCCAGCTCTTCGAGAACCAGCATCGCAGCTCCTTCGCCAAGGACGAAGCCGTCCCGGTCCCGGTCGAACGGACGCGAGGCCTGCTGCGGATGAGCGTTGTTGGTCGAGAGTGCGGTCAGCAGATTGAAACCGGTGAGACCGAACGGATGGATCATGCTGTGGGCTCCGCCCGAGAGCATGACATCAGCTTCGCCCTGACGGATGATTTCACAGGCTTCGCCGATGGCCTGGCTGCTGGCAGCGCAGGCGGTGAGGCAATTCAGGTTCGGGCCCTGGGCATTGAACAGGCTGGCGAGGTGGCCAGCTGGCATGTTCGGCTCCTGCTCCATTTCTTCCTTGGCGTTGAGGAATTTCAGACCGTACTGGGTGAACTTCTCCATATCGAACTCGCCGCCCTTCTGGGACAGGGAAATCATCCGCATGAAGAGGTAGAAATCCTGCTGACCTTCCCCCGCTCCGAGGTAAACCCCAAAGCGAGTCGGGTCGACGGTGTCCTGAACACCCGATTGCTTGACCGCCTGGACGGCAGCGCCGATGGCGTAACGGATGTTTAAACCGGTGTGCTGGAAACGTGTTGCGTTCGGGACGTAATCCGCGAGGTCGAAATTCTTTACTTCGGCCGCGAACTTCGTCGGGAAGTTGGACGCATCGAAGTGGGTGATCGTGTCGATCCCGCTGGCACCCTGCTTGATGGCGCTCCACATCGAATCGACAGACTTACCGATCGGGGTGACGCAACCCATTCCGGTGACAACAACTCGACGCCGCATGGTCATTTCCATTTCCAATCGAAAACGCACCCGTCGCATAGACGGATCAACGGATAGCCGACACTCCGACATCCCGAAGCAAAAGCCGACTCTATTCTAGGCGAAATCATGTTGCAAGAAGAGGGTGAATTGGCCTCTCGCCATTGCGAGACACGAGCTGACTCATCTTACTTGGGAGATTTTGATTCGCTCTCCGCAACTCCTGTCGGCACAGGTGTTTTTGAAAGATCAATGTTTTTCGCCTGATCGACGCCAATCAATTGGTCGACTCTCATACTTTGGACT
>CANJZR010000421.1 GCA_947479075.1 Planctomycetaceae bacterium | reverse complement strand
GTCACCCTGAAGGACGGCCGAGTCGTCGTGATCGGCGGTGCCCAGGCCTCCAGCGAGATCTACGATCCCGCGAAAGGGAGCTGGACACTGCTCTCCGACAAGTTCCCCACAACGCTGAAAGATATGAAAGCGTTCGAGCTCGCCGATGGACAAATCTTCATTGCCGGAGGACAGGACACGCTCCAGGGAACAACGACCGACGCGACTTGGTATCTCGATCCCAATACGGGGAAACTATCGCCGGGCCCCAGCATGGCAGGGTTCAATTACTCTCCCAAGGGCCCTCAGGTCGGAGTCAGTGACTACTCGGCCTACGACATTTTCCCCGAGGGGCATCGCTGGCACGGGCGGTTTCTGTTCTTCGCGGGAGGAGAACACGACCCCACCGAAGGCCCCGATGTCGAGTACAACTCGGCTTCGATCTACGATGCGGTCCAGAAGAAGTTCCTCAACGTCGGGCCGATGCCCTTTATCCATGATGACCACACCGAGTCCCTGCTGCCTGTAAACGCAGCTGGTAACCCGGAGTTTCTCCTGTTTGGGGGCAACAGCTCCTCGGGGACCAGTCGATTCGAACTGGATGTCTCATCCCTGAAAGATTAGGGACCAATCGAATCCCTTTGGAAACAGGGGGACCTGAACATCAGACCACACCTGGCACGCGTCTGCGGAACCTTCCTGTTTCCTGAAAATCTCCTCGGCTTGAGGCGAAGTGCAGCCCGCCTTGCTGGACGGGTGACCCGTCCCTAAAATCGATAGCTTCAATAACTTCCCACTCCGGACCCCTTCTTTGGAAGAGGTGCCGGTGTGGTGCTGTTTTCACGTCACACCTCGGAAAGGTGCGGTTTGATGTCCAATTGGTTCACGACAGCTCTGTTGGCAGTGGAAGAAGTCCCCGGTGCAGCTGCTGCATCGGGAGCTGCTCCCGCCAGCGGCAGCGGCCCCGGCTTTCAAAGCATCGTTGTCCTGCTGCTGCCCGCCGTGATCGTCATGTTTCTCTTTCAGTTCCTGGGGAATAACCCACGCAAGCAGGCTGCACAACAGCTGGAACGGCTGAGGGGACTGAAGAAAAACGATCCGGTCGTCACGATCGGGGGCATCCGGGCGAACTTCGTTTCCTTGTCCGAGGACGGCTCCGAAGTCACCTTGCAATTGAACGAAAACTTGCGGGTCCGGTTCGAACCGAGCGCCATTCGCTCCATGCCAGCCCCCACGCCTCCAGCCAAAAGCTGATTGATTTCCGGGTCACTGCCTGACCCGCTGACGTGTTCAGATTGAGTTGACTCTTCACACAGTAACGCCCTTCGGTTTCACCGAACCCTCCACAGGAGGCGGAGCAAAGTGTTCATGAATCTCTGGATTTCAAATTTGGTTCTGGCCCAGGAAACCACCGCAGAATCTGCTCAAAAGGTGGCGGAAGTCGCACAGGCCTCCACCGGTACGCCGCTCTGGATCGTGCTGTTGGCACTGGCTGCGGCTGTCATCCTGCCCTTCGTGATTGGCCAGTGGCTCGCCAATTTCCTCCGCGTCCGGGACATGGGAAACCGGATCGGTGTCGTGCTCTTTGCCCTCGTCATCGGCATCGCTCCTTTTGCGATTCACATGCTGACGACCGATCCGAAGGATCCATCGAAGCCTCGTCGTCTGGTCGACGTCTTTAACTACGGTATCGACCTGGCCGGGGGAACGAACCTGGTCTTCCAGGTCGACCGCTCTCAGCCAGACGCGGTTCGCAAGCTCAAAGATCCGCGCACGATGACCGAGATGGTCAGTGCCGTGAACAAGCGAATTAATCCGTCGGGAACCGAAGAAGTCACCGTCCGACAGGTGGGTACTGACCGGATCGAAGTGATCGTTCCCGGTGCCGACGCCGAACGCACCCAGCGAATCAAGAACCAGATCACGAATCTGGGTGACCTCGAGTTCTGCCTGCTGGCGAACCGCCTCGAGCATCAGCCTCTCATCACCCTGGCGGAAGAAGTCGAAACCAGCAAGGGAACCGGCGTCCGCGAGATCTACCAGAACGGCAAGCTGGTCGCCAAATGGCGTGAACCCGGCAAGCTGCATGGTTCGACTACCGAGTACAAAGATGTCGGCATGAATGGCGATGTCAAGTACCGCCAGTTTGAACGCAATGGCAAGCAGGTGATGGAATTCCTGGTGGTCTGTCCAGAGCGTGATGATCTGTCCATCACTGGACGTGATCTCGTGAGCGCCTCACAGGGGATGAGCCAGGAAGGGGCCCCCACGGTCAACTTCCAGTTCAACAGCCATGGCGGCGCTCTCTTCAGCCGGCTGACCGGAGCCCATTTGCCTCGTGAAGGAGCGAATGAGTTCAAGACGCGACTGGCGATTCTGCTGAATGACGAAGTTCACTCAGCCCCCACCATCAACGACCGCATTTCCGGTAGCGGCCAGATCTCCGGCCAGTTCAGCCAGCCAGAAATCGACGAACTGGTCGCCGTGCTGAACGCCGGTGCTCTGTCGGTTCCGCTGGTCAAGGAGCCTGCCAACGAGTTCACGATCTCCCCACTGCTGGGGGTCGACATCCGTGACACGGGCCTGAAGGCCACGCTGTTTGCCATGATCGCCGTCTTCGCGATCACAGCTCTCTATTACCTCAAGGCCGGGATCATCGCCGACCTGTGCCTGCTCTTTAACCTGGTGATGCTGCTGTCGTCGATGGCGTTGATCGATGCCACGCTGACTCTGCCCGGCATCGCCGGTGTCGTGTTGTCAGTCGCGATGGCCGTCGACTCGAACGTGCTGATCTTTGAACGTATGCGTGAAGAACTGGAACGCGGCTCCAGCATGCGTATGACGATCAAGAACGGATTCGACAAAGCCCTCGGAACGATCATTGACTCGAACCTGACGACGCTGATTTCGGCTGTGGTTCTGTACTACATCGGCACCGACCAGGTGAAGGGCTTTGCCGTGACCCTGTTCATCGGAATCGTGATCAGTATGTTCACTACGGTCTACGTGGCCCGAGTGATCTTTGAACTTCTGGAACGAACCGGCCACCTGAAGACCTTGAAGATGTTCAGCATCATCAAGCAGACGAATTTCGACTTCGTCGGGAAGACTCGCCAGTTCGCCTACGCCTCAACGCTGATCATCGCAGCTGGTCTGCTGGTGGTCGCCTACCGGGGCAAGGACAACCTCGACATCGACTTCCGTGGTGGAGCCATGATCACCTTCAGCTTTGAAGGGAACGAAGCTCGCGACATCGATGCGGTTCGTGCTCCGCTGGCCAAGGCCTTCGGAGAAAACATCTCGCTCGAACGTCTCGAAGTGCCCGGTGATGATGGCAAGGCCCGGGAACTGTTCCGCATGCGAACAGTGATCGATCAGGAAGAAGCGGAAGCAGCCAAGACGGGCAAGAACGTGGAAAGCCAGTTGCGGGACAAGATGCGTGGTGCATTCGCCGACGGCTCGTTCAAGCTCCTGCAGCAGACGCTACAGATCAGCGACACGAGCGTGATCGCTCCGTCAACCGCGAAGCTCGACGAAGCCGGGACCGCTCGTGAGAAGTCGTTCGAAGGTGGCCAGCAGTTCGTCGCCACCGTCGGACAGGAACTCACTCCGGGAGCCTTTGCGGAAACCATCCGTGAGTGCCTGCACGAAATCGGCGGCACTGACCGGTATGTGGATGCGGAGAGCCTCGTCGAAGCGACGCCGAGCGACTCGTCAGCAGCTCCAACCGCCAAGACTCACTCCATCAAGGTTCGCCTGTCAAACACCGTGACTCCAGAGGATTCGACCAAGGTCCTGGCTTCGCTGAAGTCGAAGATGGATGGTCAGCCGCTGTTCGAAGAGCTGACGACATTCTCGTCGTCGGTTGCCGGTCACACTCAGTCGGCCGCGATTCTGGCCATGATCATCTCGATGGCTGCGATCACAGCGTATCTCTGGTTCCGCTTTGCCGGGATGACCTTCGGGATCGCGGCGACGATCGCTCTGGTCCATGACGTACTCTTCACACTCGGAGCCGTCGCGGTCGGTGCTTACCTGAGCCAGACTTCCGTGGGTCGCGGGCTGTTCCTCATCGACTTCAAGCTGAACCTGACGATGGTGGCAGCCTTCCTGACCATCATTGGTTACTCGCTCAACGATACGATCGTGGTGTTCGACCGT
>CANJZR010000420.1 GCA_947479075.1 Planctomycetaceae bacterium | reverse complement strand
TACGATCCTCGTCGGTGGGCATCCGTTCGGCGACCGTCGGACGGGGAGCTGTGGCGGACGGTTCGGAGTTGGGCCAATGGGCGCCATCCTGAACCCATTTCGTAAAATCTGCGATGACCGCTTGCGAGAGCTTCTTGTTGAGTGGCATCTGCAGGGTGTCGTCGTGACGGATGGCCGGGATCAACGTCCCTTCGTTTGGCTTGCCTGGCACGATGGCTGGGCCGCGTTCTCCGCCCGCCAGCAGAGCGTTCAGTGAGTCGACATGCAGGCCACTTTCCTTGGCGTCCCCGCTGTGGCACTCAAAGCAGTATTCGACCAGTACAGGGCGGATTTTCTTCTCGAAGAACTCCGTGTCCTGAGCATGAGACCCAACGGGCAAGAGGCTCAATAACGCCAACAGACCTAGACTCCAACGCACGCTGCACATCTGCCAAAAACACAGCTGGAGGACAGGTGTCGCTCTTTGACTCATTCGCAGCACTGAACACTTCTCCGAAAGACTTATCAATGGTCGCTGATCTATCGTCCCGAGTTTGAGCGGGATAGTCAACCAGTGTTCAACCGTGTCTCTAGGCATTCCGAAAGATCCGGAAAATCCGGCGGGCGAGAGTTGCGAATTGAGGGGGCGAAGCCCTCTTCAATCCGGGGGCGTCATTCACCAACCCAACGCGTCAGCGAGGGTGGATGGCCTGCCGACTTACTTTTGCTCACCAGTCATCCGATCGTTCACTTCCCGTTGCGTCTCGCCCTCGCTGACGCGTCGGGTTGGTCATACAGAATCCTGCCGTCTCACATTAACTGAGTCGCAGCTTCTCTCGTGCGAAGTGAATCGCTTCGACCAGTTGGGCGACGTCCTCGTTATTCGTGTAGACCCCGAAGCTCGCGCGGACGGTGGCGCTGACTCCCAGTTTGTCGTGCAGTGGCATCGTGCAATGATGACCGTGTCGCACGAAGACACCCTTGCGGTCGAGCAGTTGGGCGAGGTCCTCTGGATGGGCTCCCGCGAGTGAGAAGCTGAGGATGCCGCCGCGCTGGGAGGGTGGAGGTCCGTAGATCTTCATGCCGGGGATCTGCATCAGTGCGTCCCACGCCCGCTGAGTGAGTCCCTGTTCGTACTCATGAGCAGCTGGCAGCCCGACCTGTTCGATCCACTCGATCGCGGTGCCGAGAGCGATTGCCTGGGCGATGGCTGGGGTGCCCGCCTCGAACTTGGCGGGCGGAGCTGACCAAGTCGAATGAGTCTTATACACCCGGTCGATCATGTGGCCTCCGCCAAGGAACGGTGGCATCGCTTCGAGCAACTCCTGGCGACCATACAGCACACCGACGCCGCTTGGTCCGTAGATCTTATGTCCTGAGAACGCGAGGAAATCGATTCCCGCCTCCCGCACATTCACGGGCAGATGCGGCACGCTTTGGGCACCGTCCACGACAATGATGGCTCCGACAGCGTGGGCCCGCTTCGCTAACTCATTGACCGGGTTGATCGTCCCCAGCATGTTGGACATGCCGGTGACAGCGACCAGTTTGCAACGGGGTGTGAGGACACTGTCGAGGCCGTTCAGATCGAGTTGGCTATCTGCGGTCAACGGGATGAACTTGAGCACGGCCCCACGTTCCTGGGCCACCATCTGCCACGGGACGAGGTTCGCGTGATGCTCCATCTCGTTGAGCAGGATCTCGTCGCCCGCATTCAGGAACACCCGGGCCCAGGTCATCGCGACCAGATTGAGCGACATCGTCGAACCGCTGGTGAAGATCACTTCTTCGGGGGATTCTGCTCCGATGAATCTGGCCACGCGAGCGCGGGTTGCCTCCAGCTGTTCATCTACGATCGATCCGAACCGATAGACACCGCGGTAGGCGTTCGCGTAGCAGGTTTCGTAGACCTCTGATTCCTTGTCGATCACGCACTGCGGTTTCTGGGCACTGGCTGCGGTATCGAGGAACGCCAGACGGACACCCTTCGGCAGCGGACGGTGCAGGATCGGGAACTGAGAACGGATGTGGTCTATCGAAAAGGACATGGGGCTGTCTCAGGAAAGTTGAAACTGGCGGGAGCGGGCGGAGGACTGGAGGGCGTACACCCCCCGTGTGTGGCAGGGAGTACGATCAGGGAGAGCCGGAGACCCGACCGGGTTCGCCTCTCTCATCTTTCGGAACGATGACAGCGGGCGAGGCATTCGCTGTCGGTCATTCTCTTACGCCTTCGCCAACGATTCCGCCGCAATATGACGAATCCGCTGCACCATCCCCGACAAACCGTTTCTCCGGGCTGAACTGAGGTGCTTGTCGAGGTCGAGTTTCTTGAACACGACACGCGGATCAAGTTCGAGGATCTCGCGCGCGGTCTTGCCGTTGTACATCAGTGTGATGACCGCGATCAGTCCACTGACGATCATGGCATCGCTGTTGGCCTGAAAGTGAATTCGAGGCGGTTCGCCCGGGACAACTGTCTCTGGCTGGGATGCCATCCACACATGGCTCTGGCAACCATGGACCCGATTCTCTTCGGTCTTGTCCTCGGGGTTCATTTCCGGCAGCTGAAAACCGAGATCAATCAGGTAATCACACCGCTCCTCCCAGTCCTCCATCTGGTCGAACTCGGAGTACAGATCATCCAATGTCATCTCAGCCAGCTTGAGCACGGAACAGCAGTCCAGTCGGGAGTCTTGGAAAAGGGGACCATCTGGTCACCCGTCGTCTCCCGAAATTCTAGTGGTGCCGAGTCACTTCGGCATCTCTGTTCCGAAAAGCGGTTTCTTCCAAGTTCGGTTCGACGTGGTAAACAGGCTCCACAGGGCACAAGTCGTGCATTTCCTGGTGGGTCGATTTTTCTCCTAGACACCACGCCCGCCACTGACGATAGCGTTTGGGGCCCAGTAGCCGTTTGGGCAGGGAGAGTACCGCGCGACGAATCGGATCGATCCCGTAGTCGCCTTCCGCCAGTCGGCGTACGGCATTGGTACTGGTCGTTGAGCGGATCGCGGCACGACCGATACTGTCCGCACCGGACCAGCGGTTGTTGTGGTGGACATCTGACGTGAAGACCAGCGAGTAGCCGACCTCCATTGCAATTGCACGGACCCGGTCGTCGACCGCTCCGTTCGGGATCGCCACGCTGGTCACTTCACGGCTCGACAGCCGTTCCAGTTCACTCTTGGAGAAGAGTAACTCCTCTCGGATCTCCGCTTCATTCAGTTCATTCAGAAATCGATGTGTCTTGCAGTGCGACCCGATGCGCAATTGGGGAGGCAGCTGGTGCAGCTCACTGGCCTTGAGGAAGCCCGGCGTGTCGAGGAGATTCGAGGTGATGAAGACCGTCGCTTCGGCGGCATGTCGCTGCAGGATCGGAGCGGCCAGCTCCAGAGTCCCTCGCCATCCGTCGTCAAACGTGATGAGCGTTGATGGCCGAACATCGGCCAGACCCGGATCGGTGTGGCGCACCATCGGGGAGTTGTAGAAGTTCTGGACCTTTCTCAATGTGATCAGGTCGCAGCTGCGCATGATCGCCGACATGTGAGCCGAGAATGCGGTCTCTTCGACAAAATAGGACCGGATGGAGGGGCTCAATGCCGACCATTCTCCGGCGGGATCCTCGAGAGAGCCGTCGGCACAAACATTGTGGTACATCAAACAGGAGAATGCTTGCATGGGAACTTACCTTTAGATTCCGGCCGTCGAGGCTGCGACGGGAGAGGAAGCAACGGTCATGGCATCGAGGAGTTCAGCGAGTTGCCCCGCCAGGTTGCGTCGCTCGAAGCGACTGATCTCCCAGTGAGCATCATCGTGGTGCAGACCACGGCGATGCCGTTCGATTTCCAGACTCAATTTTTCAGTGATCGTTGAGATGTCGGACGGAGCACACAGGACAGTCCCCGGCAGGTCGCGGAGGATGTCCCACACGTCACCCTCGGGAGCGACGACAAACACCGGACGCCGGGCTGCCATGTACTCGAAGGTTTTGGCGTTGATGATGCGCTTGGTTTCTGGCAGGTCGGTATTCAGCATCAGCAGGGCGTCACTGGCCCGCATCAGCTGGACTGCCTCGGAGTGTTCGACGAACGGCAGCCGGACCACGTGGCAGGGAAGACCATTCAATCGGTCGAGCTGGGCTTCCTGGTCGGCGGTCTTACGACCGGCACAGACCAGTTCCAGATGACTGACCAG
>CANJZR010000419.1 GCA_947479075.1 Planctomycetaceae bacterium | reverse complement strand
TGCTATCAAGTTCTTGCTGCGCACATTTGTGAAGTGCTCCATCGTCATAAAACCGTTGAAGCAAATTGAGATCAGTCACCGAGGGAATTATATGGTCATCACCAAAATGCACTTGAAAAATATTCCGGACAGTTGCGATGTGAGAGGAGATTCGGATGCGGTCGGACTCCGTCAACGGCAGCATGGTTTGTTCGGGCTTGGGCTGGTCGGGGAGCCAAGAGTCATTTGTTGCATCAACGGAGTCTCGGATTTCAAGTGATACTCCTTTACTAGCTGCTGCCACTTTGCACTGTGCAATTACAGAATGTGCAGTGGCATGGATTGGAAAGGTACACGCAAGGATGATGGCGATCTTATCTCGGGGAGGGTTCCCCATTTCAGCTTGAAACTCTTCTGTGTGAATTACTGCGAGGTATGTCTGTACTTTTTGTCGAATGCTTTCGAGTGTTTCAGGGCTGTCGTCAATTGGCTGGCTGGCAATGATAATCAGATCGACGCCGCCATCTTCCCGTTGGCCTGTGATGTCAATAGTGTCCACAGACTGGATCGGAGGCCACTTGGGGATAGGAAATGAGAATACAGACCACATACGCTTTAAGAGGTTCCACATTTATCGCCCCCCACGTGACGAGATGACAAGACTTTGCCGTTTAGTTTGCGTAGGAGGCAAGCTAAATGTCAGTCCAAATGTACGTACTTCTCATGCCCGCTCCCAGGGAAACGCAATCACCTCATCAATCCGTTCACACTCCCAGAGCCACATCAGTAAGCGGTCGTAACCGAGGGCGACGCCGGAGCTGGGGGGCATGCCGCGGCGGGTGGCGGCTTCGAGGTGGCTGTGGGTGGGGAGGCAGCTGAGGCCTTCGCGCTGGCGGAGGTCGGCCTGGCGTTCCATACGTCGGCGCAGCTCGTCAGCGTCGGTGATCTCGTGGTAGCCGTTGCAGAGTTCAACGCCGCCGATGTAGAGCTCGAACCGCTCAGCCACCGGCGGATCTTCGTTGCGGACTTGGGCGAGTGCGGCTTGCGAGGCGGGGAAGTCGTGCAGGAACATCGCCCCCTGCGTCGCGATCCACGGCTCGACCCGCTCGGCCAGGATCAGGTTCAGCCACGCGTCCCGGTCGAGCGACTCGGGGGCATTCACGCGAATGTCGAGTGACTCGGCCAGCTCGCGCAGCTCGGGGACACTGAGCTTCAAGACCCGCGTCCCGACGGCCCGCTCGAACGCCACGTCATACGGAACCCTTGCGAATGGGGCCACCGACAACACACGTTCACAGGGCACGAGCGGACTCACTAGCCCCGCTGCCAGCACCGCATGCCGGACCAGTGATTCGGTGAAGGCCATCTGCTCCCGGTCGGTGTCGCCAATGCGGTACCACTCGAGCATCGTGAACTCGGGGTTGTGACGCGGGCCGCGTTCGAGGCTGCGGATGGCTTTGGTGAATTGGAAGATCGCATCAGCTCCGGCGATCAACAGCCGCTTCATCGCGAACTCGGGCGAGGTCTGCAGGTACCGCACTGGCTGTCCGTCCCCCACTGGGACAGCCACCGGATCGAGCCACAGATCGACGCACACATCGGTCGACAGCAATGGCGTCTCGACCTCCCAGTACCCCTGCTGAATGAAGAACTCGCGGATCGCCTGCGTGACCCGTGACCTGGCTTTGAGCGTGTCGATGGCAGCTGAGGGGAGGTCGAGGGCTGAGTGATCGGTCATCGGGTGAGTTCGGAAAGATAGATGTTCAGCGTGTGCTGAGGAGCGTCGATCGAGCCAAAGCGGCTGTGATACGTCGCAGTTTATCGCAGAAGGGTAGACTCAACAGCGAGTGCGGATCGGTCTTAGAGCAATGTACCTTCGACTGCCTGCAGTGGCTGGGGGCGATACTTCCTCAAGTGGACAACGCTCCAGGCCCGCCACTTTTCGATGGCCTGTTTCCGGAGGTCGCCGTCGGAACTGAACCCGATCGGAAATGCGGAGACTCGCCCCTCGGAGTCGCGGGGGAATGGCTTCAGGTCATACTGCTTCGGGTCCTGGTGAGTCATCTCAATCAAGGTGGCCAGGGCAACATCACGCAGCTGAGTCGACATCGTGTTGTCATCATCGTTCTTGCGGCTGGAACTCAGCTCAAAGCTGTCATCGAGCATTGACTCCACGATAGCCATTTCGTCGGCACCGCCATAGTTGGCGATGGCCACAAATGCATTCCCGATCAAGTGAGGTGTGTCCTTCTGCTGAATGATCTCCATGGCGGGAACGACAGCCTCGGGCAGGGCGAGACGCGAGGCGGTCAGCAGACGGTCATGGGGTGTCCCCCCGCGCGGGATTGTGACCCAGCGGGTGACGAGGGCGTGGAGGATCTCCAGAATCGCCGCACTCTTTCCGGACGATTGGGGCCGAGAGGGATTGCGGAGTGTTTCGACATCGATCTCGGCATGACTCACGCCAGCCCACACCATCCGCGAGGCGATCTCTCCCAGGTCAGCCGAGTAGTTCGCATCGGGGTGAATCAGCAATAACAGCAGAGCCGACGTATCGGCGGGCGAGATCGTCCGCGGAATCGTTCCGAGCAGGTTGCGATTCTGCAGCTCGCGCTGAATCTCATTGGGGATGTCATCGGGGTGAGCCAGGGCCCGCGACAGTTCGGCATTGCCTTTCAGGATGCTGGCGTAGGCGGCGCGAACCTCAGGTGTGTCATGCACCATGTCTTCCACTATCGACCAGCCGGGGAGCGAGGAGTTGGAGCCAGGCTGGAGAAACGAATTGAGCGAGTCCGACAGCAGGTCATTCTCGATCCGTTCAATTAGTAATCGGGCTCGTCGCCGCAGCTCGGGATCGGAACTTTTCAACGCTTCGTTCAGTGCAGGCAACATCTCATCCCCCCACTGACGGCAGTCCGTTTCGGCCTGCAGGCGCGCTTGAAACGAGGGCGACCGCAAGCCCTGGATCAGTGCTTCTGCCTTGGCGGGATCACTCGACTTCCGCTGGGTATCGGCGTAGCAGGGATGTAATGCCACTACTGCCAGCAGCAGAGCGGTAAGTAACCCGATGCAACGGGCAGGGGGACGTGAACGAGGGAACGACAGCATTGCGACGGGCTCCCTCTCTGGAATGGAGTGACTGAACTGCATCTGCGGACCCAATGACACGTCATTGGAAAACGAGGCGACACCTCATTGATACCATTCTGTCCCCCAGTTCGACCAGCCGAATCCTGGCGGAGGGACGCTCGACTTGTCCTGGGTTAGTTCTCGTCGTGGTACTCAATCACGCTGAAACACTCCCGCGGAGCGAGCCGGGCTCGTCCTTCGAGGAATGTCAGCTCAATCGCAAAGGCACATCCGACCACCTCCGCGCCGCCACGCTCGACCAGCTGGGCGCAAGCATCGATCGTCCCGCCCGTCGCCAGCAGGTCGTCGACCAGCAGGACGCGGTCGCCGGGCTTCACCGCGTCGGAGTGCATTTCGAGTGTGTCCTTGCCGTACTCCAGCTCGTAGTGGAATGCGCTTGTCTCGAACGGCAGCTTGCCCGGCTTTCGTACCGGGACGAAAGCGGCGTTCAGTTCCAGGGCGATCGGTGCCGCGAAGATGAACCCTCGAGCTTCAGCTGCCGCGACGACATCGATCTTCTGGTCACGGTACTTCTGCACAATGCGGCGGACCGTCTCGCGAAAGGCGTCGGGATGGGAGAGCAGGGGAGTGATGTCCCGGAACATGATGCCCGGTTTGGGGAAGTTCTTGATGCTGCGGATGTACTGCTTCGGGTCGATCATGAAATGGTCCACTGACAGTCGGAGACGCGGGACGGAAGTTTTGCGAGCCGGGAAGGATTTCCCTCTCGCGGAGTCTCCCGAAACGTGGGCGGAAACGCCATATCGCGGGAGCAAAAATGGCGCTGCAGCGGGGGAGGAATGGGACACAGATTTAAGGGATGACACGGATGATGAGGAGTTAACTACTTTCGGGTCAATCAACGTGAAACTCGCGTTCTCTCGGCAAAACGCCTGTCGTTCGGCGATCTCACAGTTCCAGTGGGACAGCTTTCCTTTCCCTCCTGATCTGTGCAGTTCTGTGCCATCTGTGTCCCATCTCTGTTTTCCCCCCTCCGCGAACCTTTTTCCTCTACCTCTTGTCTTCTCGCCAGGCTCGCGAACAATTGCGGGTCCTTTCGGGAG
>CANJZR010000418.1 GCA_947479075.1 Planctomycetaceae bacterium | reverse complement strand
CTATCGCCAGCCGGCTACCTCCCGCGAAGAAGGGGACCGTCGAGATCCGCCCGTTGTTCAAGCTTACGGGGTTACCCTCCGAGAAACTGACAGCTGCTCTCTCCGATCAAGCCCCGTCGCTGAAGAGGTTCATGTTCCTGTGTTACGACGATGAGGAGTTCTGGCGCACGGCCGGGCCGGATGCTCACCAGTCGGCCATGCAGGAGGCTGTGGAGCTGACGAAGGAAATTGATGTCCGTGGACAGTACCTGAGTGCCTCCCCGCTGCATCCGATCGCCACAGCCACCAGTGTGCGTGTGCGAAACGGACAACGTCTGGTGACCGATGGCCCGTTCGCTGAGACTCGCGAAATCCTGGGCGGGTATTACCTGATTCTTGCCCGTGACCAGGCCGAAGCCCTGGAATATGCGACCCGGCATTCCGGTGCCCGCGTCGGAGCCGTCGAAGTCCGCGAGGTCTTTGATGTCTCGACCATTCCAGCCTGAAACTAACCTCGAGCCAGTGTTTCGCTTTGGACAGACAGGAATGTCTGTCCTACTCAAACTGGCAGTGGGACAGACATTCCTGTCTGTCCTTTTTGAGGGCAAGTGCGAAACCTTCAACTGCTTACACAACGAATATCGCAACTCACCAACCCGACGCGTCAGCGAGGGCGAGTATCTTACCGACTTCGCCCTGTCGCTAGCCTTCCCTCAAACTCCCGAAGGATCCCTCCATGTCCAAGACTGAGATCACTCCCTACCTCTTCTTCTCCGGTCGCTGCGAAGAAGCTCTCAACTTCTACCATGAGAAGCTGGGGGCTCAGATCGAAATGACGATGCGGTTCAACGAAAGCCCCGACCCGACTCCGCCGGGTATGCTGCCGCCGGGCTTCGAGAACAAGATCATGCATGCTTCGTTCACCATCGACGGCGCCCGGATCATGGTCTCGGATGGATGTTTTCTAAATTCGACTTTCGACGGCTTCCGCCTCGCACTGACCGTGGCGACCGAAGCAGAGGCCCACAAGGCCTTCAACGCTCTGGCGGACGGCGGGACAGTTCAGATGCCCCTGACCAAAACCTTCTGGTCTCCCTGTTACGGCATGTTGACCGACAAGTTCAACGTCGGCTGGATGGTGATGGTCCCCGGGCCGATGTAGGGGGAGAGGAGGCACTGACCACTCCGTTCGGGATTGATTCTCTCGATTAACACCTCACCTCCCGCCCCCCGGAACCGACCGGTAACGGGTGCAATCGCTGCAGAAGCTCGTTACAGTGAATGTTTCGTGTGGAAAGCGAACCCCGACGGGTTGGGGAAGTCTTGGCCTGCACGGGACTTGTGGAGACGCTGGGCGTGAATGACCTGAAGCGAGTGTCCGGAGTGGCGGTGGCCTTGATTGTCCTCCTCCGTCTGTCGATCGGCTGGCAGTTCCTCTACGAAGGGCTGTGGAAGTATGACATGGCCGACAGCGCCACGCCGTGGTCAGCTGAGGGGTATCTCAAGGCTGCACAAGGTCCGTTTCGCGACCGATTCCGTGCGATGGCCGGTGACCCGGATGATTTGAGCTGGCTCGACTTCGACCAGATGACGCAGCGCTGGGCCAACTGGCGGCAGCGGTTCAACACCCATTTCAAGCTCGACGAGGCCCAGCAGAAGCAGCTGGCCTCCATGATCGATCCCCCGAAGTCTGCGACCGCGATCACACTGGCGGCACTTCCCGCATCGGTCGATCCGTCCAAGTTCCCCGTTGACTCCGCCACCAAGAAGCCGGTCATTACTTACGACGCGGAGAAGAAACAGCTGGTCGTTCCGGGACAGCTGCTGCCCCAGGAAGTTGCGGCTCTGAAGGGGATGGCCAATGTCCTCGATCTGGGTGACAACGTCTTTGGTGTTCGCGGTGAGAATGACGAGCCCAAGCGGGAGAACGACGCCCTCGTTCCACCCGATGCGACTGAACTGGCGTTCTACAAGGCCGTTGTCGCCGCAGAAAAGCGAGCCAACACACTCAGCTATACGCAGCGTCTGACCGCATTGCTGAAGGCGGACCCCGATCGCGTCGGTGTCGAATGGACCGCGACCCCCAAGCCGGAACTTCTCATGGGAACCCGTAAAGCGGGTGATGAGACCGTCAACAACGTCCGTTACGGCGAGATTCAGGTCTACAAAGATCTGATCAATGAGTACGAAACCGCACTCCACAAAGCGAAAGTCGACTATCAGCTGGAGCACGCGGAACGTATCGGCAAGAAGCTGGCTGCCAAACGCACAGAAGTCGTCGGTCCGGTGAAGGCCCTCGACGCCCAGTTGCAGGAAGCCGCCCGCAAGCTCTTGAAGCCGGAGCAGATCGCTCTGGGAGCGTTGCCCCCCGAGCACACTGCCGGATACCGGGCCAGCCAGCAGGCGATGTGGGGCCTGCTGATTCTGGGGACACTCCTGCTCATTGGCCTCGGCACGCGTCTGGCTGCGGTCGGCGGGGCGGTCATGCTGATGAGCTTCTATCTGGTGGTGCCGCCATGGCCGGGTGTTATCCAGCCGCCCGGACCGGAACACTCCTTCATCATCAACAAAAATCTCATCGAGGCGATTGCGCTCATCGGGATCGCGGCGATGCCGACCGGGACCTGGTTTGGTCTGGATGGCCTGATCCGTAAGGTCTTCAAACGTGGGGCCGCGGAATAGCACCGACCGGGAAGTTGCCACAACCAGCGTCGCTCTGCTGTCGAGACGGAATTTCCACTATACTGAGCCGACTCGCCTCGCATTGACCAGACGCCACTCTGTGGCACCCACCACGGACGGAAGGATCCTCGAACATGCCACTGTACGAGATCGAAACCGACGGACACATCATGATCGGCTGGGCCGACTCCGTTGAAGCGGCACGCGGCTTGTCCAAGGAGCATTACCCTGAGGACGAGATCCTGCGGGTGAGCAAGCGCCCCCGTGATCTGTGGGTGATCTCGAAGCGGCTGTTGGGGTTGGAGACCGACGATTCGCTGCCTTGTGACATTGCCCGCGAGTGTCTGTCCCAGGCCGCCGGGGACAAGGTGCAAGCGATTCAGCTGTACGCCGAGAAAATGGGCGTGGAGTTGCAGGAGGCCCAGAAAGCCATCGAGACGAACATGTCGCTCGGCTGGTAGGGCTTTGGAATAGTCGGGGCTCCACGTCTGGATCGCTGATCTCCGACGACTGATGACTTCTGTCCTTCTTTGAGGCCCTTCACTTGTCGACTGGCCCCTTGAACACCGAAGTTCCCAGTGTCGCTCCAGCTGGCGGAGTTTCAATCGTTGGTCGGCTCTTCGCGATCGCTGTGATGGCGGTGCTGTTCTTCGGCTTCTCGCTGGCTCGGTCGTCGATTCCCGGGGTGAATGAGTCACACTATCTCAGCAAGGCCCGCCATTTCTGGCAGCCCGAGTGGTGCCGGGGCGATCTCTTCCTGGAGTCGGCCAATCCGCACGGAGTCTTTTACGTCGTCTTCGGCTGGCTGACGACGAAGATGTCGCTCGCTCATGCAGCTCTCGTGATTCGAGCTGGCCAATCGCTGCTGGTCGCGTGGGGCTGGCTGGCCCTTGGGCGTCGCTGTTTAGGGGACACGCGCCAGGCCATCATGGCCGCAGTGCTGTTTCTGCTGCTGCAGGCGACAGGAACATGGTCAGGAGAGTGGTTGATCGGAGGGGCCGAGTCGAAGGTCTGGGCCTACGGGTTTCTCTTTCTGGCCGCAGCCTGGGGACTGGATCGACGCTGGTTACTTGCCGCGGTGAGTGGTGGTCTCGCCGTCAGCATGCATCCCGTGGTTGGCTGCTGGGGTGTCGTGATCGCGATCCTGGCGGCGGTGCTGCACCGAGCGACGAGATCTTCCGCTGCCGACTATGAAGTTCCCTCAGCTTCGTCCCCGGCTCCGCGGACAACTCTTCCCGTCATACTACTGGCGCTCGGGTTATTCGCGCTGGCCTCGACGCCCGGAATGTTCTTTGCGATTCGTTCGCTGGCCTCTCCGGGACCGGAAGTGGCCAGCGAGGCTGACTACCTGCAGGTGGGGGTGCGGCTGTCGCATCATCTCGATCCGCTGACTTTTTCGGTCAGGGCCTGGAGAGATTACGTACTGTTGTTGATGGTGTTTCTCCTCGTGCGTACGCGGTTGATTTCGCGGGCTCCTGCTCAGGCATGGCTCGAACGCTGGATGGTGGTGGCTG
>CANJZR010000417.1 GCA_947479075.1 Planctomycetaceae bacterium | reverse complement strand
CCCAGCTGCGCCGGGAGCGCCGCCGAGGAACAGCTTGATCGCATCGGGGATCTGGTTGTGTTCGACCTGATGCCGTAGATCGATGGGGCCACTGTCGCTCACGACCGACTGCACCCGGCTGGAGAACTCCCGGTATGGTCCGTCGTCGTCCGGGATCGCCGTCGTGTCCGCCATCCCCATCAGCAGCGCCAGATGCCCACCCGCTGAGTTCCCCCAGGCCCCGATCGCATCGGGGTCGATCTGGTACTCCTTTGCATGAGCCCGCAACCACCGGACCGCACACCGGCAATCGTGCAGCGCAGCTGGGAACCGAGCCTCGCGGGAGAGCCGGTAGTTGATCGTGACCGCCACGAAGCCGAGCTTTGCGAAGTCGAGGATGTTCCCCGGCGGTCGATAGCCCGGCGTCGAGAAGCTCGACTTGTCCCCCTCCAGCCACCCGCCCCCATGAATCACCACAATCACCGGTCGCAGCTTCCCCGCAGAGTCGCTCGGCATCGCCAGATCGAGGGTCCAGTTCTTCTCCGTCCCGTCCCGGTAGCGCAGGTTGTGTAGCAGCGTCACGCCGTCAGGGATTTTGCCTTCGTCGGCAGCTGAGGCACATGAGAAATGCATACCCCATAGAAGGAATACGATCAGTGCAATGTGAAAGATGACTCTCATCGACAGGCTCCTGGTCAGCGACAGAGGACACGGGGCAGCCTACTGTCTCTTCCGTCACAAGCTCCAGCGTGGGGCGAGAGAAAGCGTTGGCAGCGAAGCTGGGTTTGGAGTCATCTCCAAAGCAGACTCCATCAATTCGGTGCCACTGCGAAGCCTGTATCAGCTCGGCCGTTGGTGAATCGACCGTTCAACCTGGTGGAGTCTCCACGGTCTGCCGCCCCCAAAGGTTGCAAGCAACCTGGGCTCCCCCGTTCCGGTTGGCTACCTGGTCTAAATTTCGTCCGCGACCGGGGATGGAAAATTTGACACAGAGAAAGCAAGGTGATAGATTGAAAAACATATTGCGCGTTAAAGAGATTCCAATCTCGACCCATTCGGGAAATTCCTTCTTCAGGAGCACGTAGGATGAAATTCAAGAGAAGTGGTTTTACGTTGATTGAGTTGCTGGTGGTGATTGCCATCATCGCCGTTCTCATTGCATTGCTTCTTCCCGCAGTGCAACAGGCTCGCGAAGCTGCACGTCGCTCGCAGTGCAAGAACAATCTGAAGCAGATCGGTCTGGCTCTGCACAACTATCTGGAAACCTTTCAGCAGTTTCCACCAGGACGCATGACTCCTTCGCGGGGACAGGGGGTTGGTATGCCCTGCTGGTATGGCCACCTCTCGCCGCTGTACCACATTTTGCCATATATCGATCTGGCCAATGTTTACAATCAGCTTGATCATAATGAAACGCGAGTTCGCGCAGCGGGACCGGTCTGCGACAAGAACGCCTTTGTGAAAAGCCTTGCTTTGCCCGCGTTCATGTGCCCGTCCGATCCTCGCCATACTCCCGGCATCAACACGAACAGCTATCGTGCGAACTTTGGGTCTCATGTCTATGGCGGACGGCATTTCAATAGCGACGTTGCGGTGGACCCGGTCTACACGCCGCGTGCTGCGGCTGCGATTGACGGGGCGTTGGGTGGTGCGTTCGGCGATAACGGCGGGATCAAGATCGCCCAATTCACCGATGGCACGTCAAATACCTCCATGTACGCTGAACGCATGATCGGCACCTTCGACAATTCGACTGTCAGCCTGGGCAACTACATGTATCGGAATGGGGGGTCGAACCTTATCGACGCTAACTCTACTACGAACGACACGGCGAGCGTCGTTGCCGCCTGTGCTGCCGGAGACGCGACAGTTGCCGCGAACTACAGGACCGACTGGGGTTGGACGAGTGGCGATGACCCGGCTTGGTATTACTCGAGTTACCAGCAAGGGGCGTACAACCACGTTCAGACTCCGAATTTTTCTCGACCTGATTGCGGGTGCGGCTCAATTCCGGACGACGAGCGTGAAGTTGCCATTATCACTGCTCGCAGTCACCACACCGGAGGCGTGCATACTGTTCTTGCTGATGGTAGCGTCAAATTCGTGAACAACAGCATCGACCTCGGTATTTGGCGGGCAGCCGGCACTCGAGCAGGTGGTGAAGTTCTTGGTGAATGGTAGGAAATCTGAGGGTGAAGCGTTTGAGCCATCGCGGCCGCGGAATCGGCCGCGATGGTCTCCTCAATCAGGATGGTATTGCGTCCGGCTGAAGTGGCAGCTGGAGGTTTCCCCGATTGTGTTGGACGCTCGCAAACTGGCCCGCCTGTCCGGCGTGTTCCAGGACATTTCCACTAGACCGCACCACGCGAGACGAATCGATTCTGAGAATCGATGCGGATGATGATGTGCGCTGTGAATGTCATGGTGGAATTCGGATTTGGCGCACGAAGAACTCGAAGGGATCGAACGATGACCAATGGACTTCAGAGAGCGGTTTTATTTTGTATCGTCGTTTTCCTGGTGGGGTGTAGTGATGGGAGAAAAGGTCCTAACAGCATGGACACGCGAACTTACCATGGCGCATTTAACGTGGTCGTTTCGGAAGTTGAGAACCTGCAGTTTCAAGTGAATTCGAAAGCCTATGTGGGGAAGGGCAACCCGATCGAGGACCAGCTGGGGAGCGCCATCCACGCCTTTATGACAAATAAGGACGTGAAAGGGACACCCCTGGAGGCAGAGGCGAAGAAGTTGGCGGATCAGGAGCAAGTGATTGTCAAGATCTGGAAGTCTCGGGGCGGCGTGAAGAAGATCAGAGATGCCGCGAAGGAAATGCAGGACCAGGTCGAGCGCATGAAAGCGATGGTCAAATGAGTGACCGCCTGGATTTGATCAATCTCCCGCTCTTGGGGGATGATGCCAACTTGTTGACGACCCGTCTTCAGAACCGGAATTCGACTGTGTCGCACGAAGCCGCTAACTCATGTAATGATTCAGCAATCGTTTCCCTCTCGCGTCGCGATGATCAGGGTTTGTCGCACCCCCGAAATCGGCTGAGTCGGCTCGACAAGAATCCGTGGAATGCGGTTGTCAGTGCCACGGCATCGTCGACATCACCGCATTGGACAATTCTGGTCGCCCGCAGTCTCGTCTACGCCACGATCCTTGCAGGTGCCGGTTGTGGACTGGGGGGGCAGGGCGGCACGCAAGAATACTCCGAGGCTGAAAAGAAGGCTCAGCTTGAAAAGCTCCTGGCAGCATACCCGGCAGAGCCAACCGATACCCCGGAACAAACCCGGAAAAAGGAAGCGGAGGTCGAGGAAAAGTTGCCTCAGGTGAATTCCATGCTCGAGGAGCTCAAAACTGATCCCGCAAGAGTCGATGAGGTTGTCAATTTGTCGATGAACCTGGTGGCGCTGGCCCCCAAACACCGTGCGGCCAACGTCGCCTATTGCAAGGCGCAGCTGGCCTCCTTCTTCGCCAAAGAAGGTAAAGACCACTACCAGGCGTGGGTCGCCATCAGTTCGGCTGCTCGGGAGATCGAGCGTTTCCGGGAAATCTTCGACGACATGTCTGAAGACGAGCGAAAGCTATTCCAAGAGGTCTATTTCAACCAGGCTCGCCGCGAAGGTTATTTTCCTGATGGAGAGGATGCGCCTGATGCCTTTAAAACTGCGATCGAGAACTTGCTGACAATGGGATTCCGTGATGTGGAACGGCTGAAGGCAGAGCCGAAATTTGCTCACTTCTTCACCGACCCAAAATTCGCCCCGGTTCTGGAGGCCGCCATCGCGCAGATCAACGGATCCGCAGCACCTGCTCAGCCCAAATGATGCCCGTCAACGACTCCTGCTGAGATGATCTCAGCGCTGCGTGCAGCGGCAGGCTACAGCTGAGTGGCCCGGTCGACATGTTGGTCGGGTGCCGCAGGCACCAGATGAAACGCCCTGTGCCTTCAAGCCACTCTCAAGGCTGCTCGTCCCGCCACGCGGCCCTTTGCTCAATGGATCGAACCCGTTTACCCAAATCGAGCGCACACGGTGAAGGTTCTTCTCGTAACGCGAACCAGCCAATTCTGTCCCGGCTACCTGCAGCGAAGCCGGTATCAGCCTAACCGTTGGTGAATCGACCGCTCAATCGGGTGAAGCCTCCACGGTCTGCGTCCCCCAAAGGTTACAAGCAACCTGGGCGGCGGGTGGCACTGGCGGTCGCT
>CANJZR010000416.1 GCA_947479075.1 Planctomycetaceae bacterium | reverse complement strand
TCCGCGACTACACCGTGGGCTTGGCCTTGCAATGGCCCGAAAGCGAGGAAGACCAGCAACGCTTGAGTCGCTTCATCCGCGAAAGTCGACTATACGACGCTGCCCGCTCCGCACCCGAATCGGCGAATGCGGTCCTCAAGGATCCCCGTTATGAAGCGATGCGTCCGTACGTCGCCGGCCAAAAGCCGATTTATGTGGAAGCCCATAGTCGTAAGCAGATCGCCGGAGCTCTCATCTGGGCCGAGGAGGAAAAGCTGAAGATCGTGATCACGGGCGGCACCGACGCTTGGAAGCTTGCTCCCCAGCTGAAGGCCCGCCAGGTCCCGGTGATCGTCGGTCCGGTGATGCGATCGCCAATCAGTGATTGGGATCCCTACGACTCCACCTACGCCAATCCGGGCCGGCTCTCCGACGCGGGCGTGCTGTTCTGTATCCGTTCGGACAACGCGAGCAACAGCCGAAACGCCCCCCTCGAAGCGGGACGAGCTGTGGCGTTTGGTCTGCCGGAAGTCGAGGCCCTGAAGTCCGTCACTCTGAATTCAGCTGCGATCCTTGGAATCGACAAGGAGTGTGGCTCAATTACCGTCGGTAAGCGGGCCGACCTGATTCTTACCGATGGCACGCCGCTGCAGACGAGTACCCAGATCAAAGGGATCTTCGTCGGTGGGAAGCCGTTTGCTCCGGAGAGCCGACAAACGAAGTTGTATGAGAAGTACCGGGCGCGGCTCACCGCAAAGCCGTAGAAGACGGAACTCGTCGAGAGCGTATGGCGTGCGTCTGCTGAGGGGTGAGTCTGCGACACGCGTTCCAATTCTGCTCAACGCCTCGGCAGGCTCACGCCCGCCGCTCTCAATGAAGAGGCGTATCACTCGAATGGCAACACCTCCGAGATCTGGATGATCTCGGAGGTGTGAAGATGTTATTGATTGATCGAGCGAACTGTTACGCAGCTCGCGAGAGTTCCCCACGCGTGACGGGGTTCAGGTAATCGCGGTGACCATCGACCTGCTGACGGCTCAATCGGTCGAGACCTTCCGCGATCATCGGCATGGCGACGCACAGGGCCTTGCGGATCTTCTTGGTCTGCAGCGAGCTCTCAGCCGCACCAAAACCAGCGGGCCGCTCGGACAGTGACGTTTCGCGACGCAGGGCCAGCCAGGGCAGGTCGAACTGATCGGCCAGACGCTGCGCGAATGACATCGGATTCACGCGTTCCGCCCCCGCTACGTGGTAGATCCCGCTCAGATCTTCGGCGACCGCCCGCTCGATGATGTCGGCCAGATCCGAAGCCAGAATCGGCGTGGCATGACGGATGTGGTCCTGGTCAATTGTGCGATGACCTTCGATCTGCTGAATCAGGGACTCAATCAACCCTTCGCCGGTCGGCGACCAGCCAAAGGCATTTGTACGGATAATCAGAGCCTCGGGCTGAGCGGCCTGAACATGGCGTTCGCTCTTGAGAATCGTGCGAGCAGCTGCGCTATCGCAGAACGCTTCGCTCTCCTCTTCGTGGAACATCCAGGGGGCCGTGAAGACGGCGTCCGAGGAGATCATCACGAATTTGGCTCCGACAGCCTGGGCAGCTGCAGCCCAGGTGGCAGCCAGATCACTGCCAGCACGGATGATCCGGGGACCGCTGGTGGGGTCCCAGCTGGAACAGGATTCGGTTCCGCAATAAATCAAGCAGTCGGGCTGAAAGGCTCGCAGCTGTTCTCCGATGCCAGAGCCGTGCTCAGCTCGCTCACACTGACAGCCTTCAATTTCGACCTCATGGTCGAACCAGACACCTGCCACCGCATGGCGTTCAGCGGCATGGACCGCCGTATTCGCACCAACGACTGAGTCAATCCCGACGATGAAAACTCGTTCCACGTGACGCCTCCATGCGATTGTGTCTGGTCTGTTCGTCGGACGAGTCTCTTCCTCATTGAAGAGCGGTGGAGCAAATCGACTGCCGTCCCAAGCAGATGACGCACTCCCTCAACCGGCGAAGTGCGGCGAATATACCCACGTCTGTTTCGTCTCACCAAGGGCAATCCGCAATTTTTGCCGGTCGACAGAAACCGGTTTGAAATTCCTGCAGCTGCCCAACGTCTGTTCGCGGCATCCGAAACCATCAAAACGCGAACGCCCGGGGAGCTGTTCGCTCTCCAGGCGTCCGGCCACATCGTCTGAATTGCAGTGAGTACTTTTAAGCACTCACCCATTCGTTGCTACTTCGCATCCGCATGGCAGCAGACACTGCCCGGAGTACAGCACTCGGCATTGGGCTGGCAGCAGGACTTGTCAGCCAGACAGCAGGCTTGCCCTGTGGAGCAGCAACCGCCCGAGCCGTTTTTGCAGCAGTCAGATCCGCCTGTCGGACAGACAGCCGCCCCCGGAGGGCAACATCCACAACAGCCCGACTGGGACGAGGCCTGGGAGCGCACTCCGAAACCAATGACACCCAGAGCGGCAGCACACAGCAACGTAAACACAGATCGACGATTCATGATTATCTCCCGAATCTGAGCCAGAATACGGCTCAGCAAATTGGTGGTGGCCGGAGAACAATTCTCCTGGCATAGATCAAAAACGATCAGCACTCACCACGGAAATTCGGGGGCGGCGTCGGAGGGGCATGAGTGATCCCTGACAGGGAATTGCTCAGCGCATCGACTCGATCCACGTGAACAGGCTCGAATCGGAAATTCAGATCCGGGAGCAGGTGAAAGAGAACCACCACATGACAGCACCCACAACAGGGCCGCTGGTCGCCGCAGTCGGAATGCTCGGGCAGCTGCCCCTGCGGCTGAACGTGCTTGCCGTGACAGCAGGACTTGACTGGCAACTCATGGTCAATCTGGCAGCACTCTACGTTCGCATGGCGCGGCTCTATCGCTCCACAAGTCCCCTTGGCAGGGAGACCGATCTGAACCGCGACCAGAAGCATAAGCAGCCAGCGACACATGCCTTAATCGTACGACTTGCTGGTGCGCCGGGGAAGAGGGGATTTTCGTACAGTGGTCCATCAAGTCAGGACCTTTCGACTACTCTTCCTCTGAAAACTCGAGCGATTCCGTGGGCGAGTACTGAATGCTGCGGGCCAGGGCCTCGCCCCAAGGCTTGTCCTGAGGATCATCAAAGTAGATCGCCACCTGCAGGTAGTTCCCTTCAACGACAGCAAATGCGTAGACAGCAAACCGTCGACCACCGTCCTCGAATTCCACCAGACGGTAGGCATACCTGTAAACCTCACCTTCGTCCGCCTCGAATAGATCGTCGCGATCGGGTGAGGCTTCCGACTTGATCAGAGCCACGATTTCACTCTTGGACGGCTCATCGCCATCACCCCAGCAGTCAATCCAGATCGTCCGCCCCGGCTTGGCAAACGCGAGGCTGCCATCTTCCACCCACGTCTCATACGTCGTATCGATATCAATCAACCAGTTTTCAGTGATCCGCCGCATCGAGCTGCCTTCGATGAATTTGTGGAAGTGGGACGTAAAAGGCTAAGCAGTCTCGCTCAGATGTCAACCTGAAAGGGCGAACAAGACGGGTGAAAACTGTTACCGCAGGGCACCGCAACGTCAAACGGCCAGTCACGAACGGCTTGATCCACGCAGATCCACATTAAAACTCCCAATACCTCAGCCCGACCAGGAGAGACCAGAAACTCGATGAAAGAGCTCCCCACACACGAAGACCTCGTTCAAACAACCGGTGAACAGTGATGAGCGGGCAGACTCTGACTCCATTCACTGTCGGCACACGGCCAGCAAGGATTCGGCGAAGCGTGCCGTCACCGCTTCGATGGTGTGGTGTCGCTCGACATATTTGCGTCCTGCCGCTCCACGCGACACCCGCAGCTCAGGAGAGTCCATCAATCGACGTAACTCCTCCGCAGCCGCAGCTTCGTTTTCACCGACAATCACTCCCGCTTGAGATTGTTCCAGAAACGATCTTCCGACATTCAGGCTCACAATCGGTACCCGCGAGGCTGCGGCCTGTAAAAATGCGTTCGGAAACCCCTCCAGAGAGGACGTGTTGATGTAGGCCGACGCCTTGCGAAACAGGGCGGGCATCAGCGGAAATGGAACCTGTGTCACGATCCGCACATTGCCCGGTGCTGATCGTCGCACCTCGGCATCGACGGCCGGGTCGCGCGGGTTCAGCAGCATCAGAATTGGAACTTCGGGACACTGTTTGGCGATCTC
>CANJZR010000415.1 GCA_947479075.1 Planctomycetaceae bacterium | reverse complement strand
TCCGAGCGAATGATCTCAGGCTCGATCGAGTTGTCGCCCTCAAAATCCTTGCTCCCGAGTACACGCGCGATCCGGCCTGTGTGCAGCGGTTCCAGAATGAGGCCCGTGCGGCGGCCAAGCTCGATCATCAGAACATCGCCCGGATTTTTGCCTCGGGCGAGGACAGCGGGCAGCAATACATCGCGTTTGAGTATGTCAGCGGGACGAACGTCCGAGACATGATCCAGCAGCGCGGGACGCTCACTCCCGCGGAGACGGTGAACTACATCCTGCAGATCACGGAATCGCTGCGGCACACCAGTGCAATGGGCGTGGTCCATCGTGATATCAAGCCATCCAACATCATCGTGACTCCCACCGGTCGGGCTAAGCTCGTTGATCTCGGTCTGGCTCGCCATCGAACAGAGGGCAGTGACGACCTGACCGTGCACGGTACGACACTGGGGACGTTTGACTACATCTCGCCGGAACAAGCTCTCGATCCCCGCAATGTCGATGTCCGCAGCGATATCTACTCGCTGGGATGTACGGCATTCCACATGCTGACGGGCGAGCCTCCCTACAACCGCGGGTCGATGTTCCAGAAGGTCCTTGACCATCACAAGGTCGATGTTCCCGATGCGTCCGCGAAGAACCCCCTCGTTCCCCAGGCGCTGTCGCACATCGTTCGCAAGATGATGGCCAGCCAGGTGGAAGACCGGTACCAGCGCCCCGAGGATCTGATCCGCGACCTGCTGCCGCTGGCCAACGCGATGGGAGTTCCCACTCGCACGGGGCTGTGGTCCGATGTTCCGGCGCCGCGATTCTCCTGGCTGGAACACCGCGGCTGGATCCTTGCGTTGAGCTTGCTGGCGATCATTGGCATCGTCGCCAGCCTCCCACCGCAGGAGAACAACCCGGTTGCCGCCTCGGCCCCTCCTCCGCCTCTCGGCGCGTTACCTCCGCAAGACGATCCGCAAACGGCCTCTCGCCAGACTGGCATGCCCGACGCTCAACCGGTCGAAACACCCACCTCCGTCGCGAACATCACAACACCGAGCGGTCCCAGCGAACCGCCTTCGACATCAGAAACGCCCGCCAGTGGTCTCCAGATGGGAACCTTATTAGGCGACAGTCTGATTCCTCGTCCGCGAACCGGGCAAATCGCATCGTCTTCCACGACAGCCAAAGCATCCCCCACGCGTACGACACCCGACCCCGAATCGTCTCCGCTCACTGCCAAACCGTCAGCTGTGGCCCCATTCTGGGTGATTGCCGCCAGTTCGGACGGGACGAGTCAGGCTCCCAAGTCGTACCCCACCCTCGAAGCCGCCTGCGTCGACGCCCCCGACAACTCGACGATCGAATTACGATTCGATGGCCCATCGAAACCTCAAATCCCCATCCGGATCGAGAGAAAATCGCTGCGAATCCGAGCGATGGACGGTTATCGCCCTGTGCTGGTGTTTGAGATCTACGGACCGCTGGGACAACCAGTCGCTTCGCAAATGATTTCTGTCATCAACAGCGAGCTGGAGATCCTCGATCTCGACATTGTATTCCGCGTCCCAACCAGACGGGCGGTCGATCGCTGGAGCATCTTCTCACTCGGTTATGCCAAGAGGCTGACACTGCGCGGCGTCTCAGTCACTCTGGAGAACGTGGCTCGGCAACAGCAGGCAACGCTGTTCGAGGTCAAACCGTTGTCTGAGAATCGGATCGAACGGATCATGCCCGACGGGATGCAGCGTGGCCCGCTCCAGGTCACGATTTCCGACTCCCTGTTACGTGGCGAAACAGACGGGTTCCGACTGGACGAGACTCACAATACTCGCATCGATGTGACCAATTCTGCCTGGGCCATTTCCGGAACACTGTTGTCCATTGATACCGTCAACAGTCAGCAGATGACTGCATCCGTCGAACCTCCCCCCTGTCAATTGAATTTCGATCACGTGACAGCGGTCACGGATGGCAGCCTGATCTCGGTGACATGCGGAAAGGCGGGAGTCATCCCCACGGTGAATGTGCGGTGTGACAACTCGCTCATCAGTTTGCTGCGGTCTGACCAGTCGATGATCTCCATGTCGGGCTCCCTCGATCTGGAAGACTGGACAGATCGTCTGATCTGGAAGGGAGCGTATAACTACCTCGATGTGAAGGGTCTCTGGTGGGAGATTGCCAGTTCCCCCAGCCGCAAATACAACGCAGCTGACTGGGGCCAGCATTGGAACAGCACCGAAAATACCCCCATCGACCAGATCCCTTTTGAGTCGATCGACATCTGGGAAAAACCTGTGTTCCATGCGGTGACGCCTCAGTCGCTCTTTCTGTTTTCGGGGGCCGACAAAGCCTACAGGGCTCCTGTTGCTGTGGATGGCACGAACGCTGGTGTCGACTGGAATCGGTCGGGGCTTCCGTCGAATCTGCCCCAGTTGAACGGATCGGTGAGTAAGTAATCGCCCCCCGTGATGGTGGAACGGGGGATAGTGGTAATTATCGGGGCGATCCCCTCCCGCTCTGGACCGGGCTCCGGTAGGATGGTGGCCTTGGATTGGAACAAGGGAGTGCAGGAGTCGCGGAATGCCTCGTCGGTGGAGTATTGCCCCGCATGATCGCGGAGTCGTCAGTCGGATCAGTCAGGAGATGCGCTGTTCGCCACTGCTCGCTCAGGTCCTGGCCTCGCGCGGTTTGAACTCGGCGGTTCAGGCCAAGATCTTCCTCGAATCGAAGATGACCGACCTGCACTCGCCCGACCTGCTGCCGGGGATTCCCGAGGCGACCGACCGCATCGTCCAGGCGGTGAAAGCCAAACGTCGGATCACCATTTACGGTGACTACGATGTCGATGGCGTCACGTCGACCAGCATTCTCTGGCACTGCCTGAAACTGGCTGGCGCCAATGTCGATTACTACATCCCCTGCCGTATGGAAGAGGGGTACGGACTCAATCTCGAGGCCATCCGCAAGCTGCATGAAGAAGACCCGCAACGCCTGCTCGTCACGGTCGACTGTGGAATCTGTTCCGTGAAGGAAGCAGACCTGGCCCGCGAGCTGGGGCTGGAGCTGGTCATCACCGACCACCACACCATGCTGGATGAACTGCCCCGCGCTGCGTGTCTGGTTCACCCTCGTCTTCCGGGTGGAAGTTATCCGTTTGGCGACCTGTGCGGTGCGGGAGTGGCGTTCAAGCTGGCGTGGGCGATCTGCTTGCGTCTGGGAGACGGAACACGGGCCACTCCGGCGATGCGTGAGTTCCTGAAGGGAGCTGTCGGACTGGCTGCGATCGGCACGGTCGCCGATGTCGTACCGCTAGTCGGCGAGAATCGAATCATCGTGCGATACGGGCTCAGCACACTCACCGATCGAGAAAAAGTCAAAGGCAATCTCAGTCCTGAACACCTCCACACCGGACTCGACATGATGCTCAAGGTCTGCGGCCTGGATGGCAAGAAGCAGATCACCGCAGAAGACATCGGCTTCGGCATCGCTCCCCGAATCAACGCGGCGGGACGACTCGGGCAGGCCCGGCTGGCCGTGGAACTCTTGACCACGACGAACCGGCAGCGTGCCGCCCAGCTGGCCGACTATCTCAACCAGCTGAACGAAAACCGCAAGACCGTCGAACGCAAGATGATGAAAGAGGCCAAGCAGATGGTCGAGGACCACCCGGAGTGGCACGACCACGCCGCTCTGGTTCTCGCCAGTCCGGACTGGCATCCGGGCGTCATCGGCATTCTGGCCAGCCGCATCGCTGAAGCCTACGAACGCCCTGCGATCATCATCGCACTGAATGAAGCAGAGCGACTCGGCCAGGGCTCGGCCCGTTCTTTCAACGGCATCGACCTGCACTCCTCGCTCACCCAATGTGCCTCGCACCTGTTGAGCTACGGCGGTCACAAGGCCGCCGCCGGACTGAAGATCCAGGCGGACCACATCAATGCCTTCCGCGAGGATTTCGTCCACAAGATCAGCCTGGTCAAACCCGAAGCCGATGCAGAGGCCGAATTGAAGATCGATGCGGAGGTCATCCTCAACGACCTCTCCTTCACAGCCGTGCGCGAGCTCGATGGGCTCGGCCCCTTTGGCAGTGAACATCGCAAGCCGATTTTCGCAGCCACCCGCTGCGAACTGGTGGAACCACCGAAGAAGATTGGCGGCGGCGAGCGGCACCTGTCATTGAAGCTGCGACAGTTCAACAAAGTCATGAAGGCGATCGC
>CANJZR010000414.1 GCA_947479075.1 Planctomycetaceae bacterium | reverse complement strand
GGACGGGGATTACCTTCAATCCGAAGGACATTTCCGAGAACCTGAAGGATCACGGCAGCTTCATTCCGGGTTACCGCCCAGGGGCGCGAACCGCGGACTATCTGGATCAGGTCATGCACCGCATTACCTATGTCGGGGCTGGCTTCCTCGCGTTGATCGCGATCGTGCCGACTCTGATTTCATCTTCGATGCAGATTTCCCCGCTGGTGGCCAGCTTCTACGGGGGAACCGGTCTGTTGATCTGCGTGTCGGTCGCTCTCGACCTGGTGCAGAAGATTGACAGTCATCTGGTGATGATGAACAAGGGTGGATTGCTTGAGGCAGATGACCCAGCATGATGCTGCCCCAATGCTTCGTGAAGCAGGTGGGAAGTGACATCATGTCGGGTCCAGAGTTTGTGAAAGGTGTCGTTGCGTGATCTCCCTGAAGAGCCGCCGCGAGATGCGGTTGATGCGAGCGGCTGGGGTGGTTGTGGCTGAGGCTCATCAGGCTGCAGGTCGATTGATTCAGCCGGGTGCAACGACCCGTGAGATTGATGCAGCTGTGGCTGAAGTGTTTCAGAAGCATGGGGCGGAGCCTCTGTTTCTGGGGTTTCCTGGAAAGGTTCCGTTTCCGGCGGTGACCTGTACGAGTCTGAATGAGCAGATCGTGCATGGCATTCCCGGCGACACCGAACTGCAAGCAGGGGATATCCTGAGTCTCGACACCGGGTGCCGTATCGGTGGCTGGTGTGCTGATTCAGCGTGGACATACGCGGTGTGTGAGGTGGATCCTCTCAAGCAGCGGCTGATGAGAGTTGGACGCGAGCTGTTGCGGACGGCGATTACTGGACTGGCAGAGTGCAAACGCTGGGCAGAAGTGGCTCAGCGGATGACCGCACTGTCGAGATCAGAGGGATTCTCACTCGTCGAGCAGTTTGTGGGTCATGCGATTGGTCGGGAGATGCACGAATCTCCGCAAGTGCCAAATCACTATGATTCTGACGCATCAATGGACTTTGAGATTCGACCAGGTTTGGTTCTGGCGATTGAGCCGATGCTCAATGCCGGGTCTCCTGGAGTGAGGATTCTGAGTGACCACTGGACGGCTGTCACGGTAGACGGTCGGCCGAGTGTTCATTTTGAACACACAATTGCGGTGACATCGGATGGCCCGCGACTGATTACAGCTGGAGTGGGTGGGGCCGAGGGGATGCTCGGGTTCACAGAACTTTGAAATTTTTCGGGGTTGCTTGCTTCCGAGTGCTGGCGGCGATTACACTTCTCCGCTCGCTTTTTTAGCGGCACGCCGTTTCGTGGATTCACGGGACGGGCATTGTTCGAAAGGTGTGTGGGACGTGAAGGTTAGGGCGAGCATCAAGCGGATTTGCGAAGGTTGCAAGATCGTACGGCGCAAGGGACGCGCTTACGTGATTTGTTCTTCTAATCCCCGTCACAAGCAGCGTCAGGGCTAAACCCGTGCTGAAATCGCACTCGAAAGAGCTGCGATCGATTCGGTCGCGGTGAATTCGGAATCGCATTTTCGCCTCAACACCGGTCTGGTGAGGCATCTGGAGAGAAGACATGCCACGTGTACTCGGGGTAGACATCCCGAACGACAAGCCGACGTATATCGCACTTCAGTACCTGCACGGGCTGGGATTCGTTCGCGCGATTGAAGTGTGCCGTTTGCTGAGCCTCGATCCTCAGCGTCGTGCTCGCGATCTTTCCGAAGATGACATTCAGCGTCTCAACTCGACACTGGATGCTGACTACACCGTGGAAGGTCAGCTGCGTCGTCAGGTCATGGAGCACATCGGTCGTCTCAAGGCGATTGCTTGCTACCGTGGGCTCCGTCATCGTCGCAGTCTGCCATGTCGTGGACAGCGTACCAAGACAAACGCACGTACCCGTAAGGGTGTGAAGAAGACAGTGGCCGGTAAGAAGGGTGTCAAGGACCGCAAGTAATCATTGCGTCCGGTCGCTTGTGAGCGTCGGTCAATGGTTGAGGCTTGTGTGACATTTTGAAGTCAGTTCGATTTCGTTTGGGATTCAGACAGTGAACAATCCGAAGCCAGGCAAGAAGAAAAAAGTTCGTAAGAACGTGACGAAGGCCATCGCTCACATCCGGGCGAGCTTCAACAACACGATCGTGACCATTACAGACGCCGGCGGCGATGTTCTGTGCTGGGGTAGTGCTGGCACGGTCGGTTTCAAGGGATCTCGTAAGAGCACCCCGTTTGCTGCCCAGCGAGCCTCCGAGACTTGTGCTGATAAGGCTCGTAAGTTCGGTGTTAAAGAGATGGAAATCCGAGTCAACGGACCTGGTTCCGGTCGCGAAAGCGCGATCACCGGTCTCCAGATTTCGGGCATCTCGATCCGGAGCATCGAAGACATCACTCCGCTGCCACACAACGGATGCCGGCCTCGCAAGCGTCGCCGCGTCTGAGATACGAACAATGACTTTCGCTGCGGGAGGATCAGGCCATCGGTCTGTATCACTCGAAGGCAGCTAAACTTTGGATGTGGGGGATAGCAGAATGCGGATTCGTTGGCGAAATCTCGAACTGCCGAGTCGGGTTGTGCCTGAGCGGGAAACCATGAATGCCAATTATGGCAAATTCGTGGTTGAGCCGTTTGAGCGTGGATTTGGACATACGATTGCAAACAGCTTGCGTCGCATCCTGTTGTCGAGCCTGGAAGGCAGTGCGGTCACCCGTGCGAAGATCCACGGCGTGCAGCATGAGTTCACCACGATTCCGGGCGTCGTCGAAGACGTGACCGATATCTGTCTGAACCTGAAGTCACTGGTCGTTAAGAATCATTCGACCACCACCAAGACCCTGCGAATTGAGCGTCATGAGCCAGGCGTTGTCACCGCTGGCGACATCATCTGTGACGATCAGGTCGAAGTGATTAACCGTGATCTGGTGATCGCCACTGTGACCGATTCGGTTCCGCTCAACATCGAGCTGACCGTCGAGAATGGTCGTGGGTATACCACTGCCTCGGAAATCCACGAGAAGATGCCCGAGCTGGGAACGATCCCACTGGACGCTGCGTTTTCACCTGTGACCCGCGTGCGTTACAAGGTTGACGACACCCGCGTCGGACAGCGAACCAACTACGACAAGTTGACGCTTGAGATCTGGACCAATGGCACCGTGAAGCCTGACATGGCACTGGTGGAAGCAGCCAAGATCCTGCGGAAACACCTCAACCCCTTCATCAACTACCGCGAGCCAGGTCCCGAACTGCCACCAGAAGCTGGCCTCAAGGGAATGCTCGAATCGACCGGATACGCTCCGATCGATCTGGAGTTGGAAGACCGTCTCGGTCAGTCGCTCGCAGAGCTGAATCTTTCAGTTCGTGCAACGAACTGTCTGGAGTCGGAAGGGATTACCTCAGTTCGCGATCTCGTCGGTCGGACGGAAGATCAGCTGCTGCAGGTTCGCAACTTCGGTGAAACGACGTTGCTGGAAGTCAAAGAACGCCTTCAACTGCTCGGTCTGCGACTGGGAATGAAGGTTCCGAACCAGGCTTCGCTGCGGAAGTAGTGAAGTGTTAGGCCCCCCAGACTGAGGGGCGGTTCGGTGAGTGGTCATTTTCGGGTTGTTTGAGATCAGGTGCTGATATGCGACATCGTCTTCGAGGCCGGACACTGGGCCGTACTTCGTCCCACCGCCACGCTATGTTCTCGAACATGGCTGCCAGCTTGATTAAGACCGTCACTCGGGATCTGGATCCTGAGAAGCGCTGGATCGTTCCCGGTCGTATCGAAACGACCGTGCCGAAGGCCAAGGAACTGCGTCCTTACGTCGAGAAGCTGGTGACAATGGCTCGCAAGGCCATTCCTCATCAGAACAAGGCTGCTGAGTTCGCCACGACTGCGGCTCGCAACAGCCCTGAATGGGTGACCTGGCGTAAGTCAGAGAACTGGCAGAAGTGGGCCAAGGCGCTCGCTCCCGCCGTGGCTCTGCGTCGGCAGGCATTCGCACTCCTGCGGGACAAGGAAGCCACTTCCGTCCTGTTCGAGAAGCTCGGCCCGATGATGAGTGATCGCGATGGCGGTTACACTCGTATTGTGCGACTCGCTCGCGTACGGCAGAATGACGCCAGCCCGCTGGCGATCATCGAGTTCGTCGGCAACGAGCGTGATCGCAAGAAGCAACGGACAGCTCCTGTGGTTGAGCAGGCTGCGAACTAGTTGCTGACTGCGAGCCATCG
>CANJZR010000413.1 GCA_947479075.1 Planctomycetaceae bacterium | reverse complement strand
GGTCGTTACGACGGATTCTTGAAGCCGTCGAGCGATCTCACGCTGCTTAGACGAGTAACTCAGAGTCTCTGATTCGTATGCACTGAGAACCGGTTTTTCAGTCTCGACCTCGTCCCCTGTAGCCTTCACTGCGGAGACTCGATACAGAGCCGATTGGGTCTTACGTCCCCCGGTGATGAGGTACATCGCTCCTTCCTGCCCGGCAACGATATCGGTGACGTTCAGCGGCTTGCCCTGCAGGAACAACTCCGTGGATGCCCGATACCCTGCGCCTCGCGGAGACAGATGAATCGCCAGTACTCGCCCATAGGTCCAGTCCAACGCAAAGAGGGCCTGTCGGTAAGGGGACGGGAACTGGAGCTGGAATCCGAACATGATCGATGTGGGAGATCCCCGGCCAATGTCGATCAGCGGCGGGGCATCATCGGCCTGATCCGCAAATCGCGGGGGCAACACCTTGGTCGCTTCGCGATATCCATAGTCCCCGCCGGGAATCAGCTGCAGAATGCGAGTCGGTCGATACCACGGCATCCCCAGGTCGTACTCGTTATCCGCATCATAAGTGAACGGATCACCGTATTCGGGATGCACGTCCACCCCATAAGGATTCCGCAGTCCACCACTTAACAGCTCCCAGTGCTGACCATCGAGCGAACTGCGCAGCAGCGTGCCTTCTTTGATGTGCTTCCCGGCCACCCCCTTGCGGAGAGGCGAGGTATAGTCGAGCTGATTGTCATTCGGTGAATCGACGGAATCACCGTTGATCAGCAGCAGAGAGTCCGGGCCGACGTGGAGATCATTTCTGCCGTGTCCAACTCCTCCGGGAAACTCTCGCAAGGTCACCAGATCTGTCACCTGTCCCTCGTCGCTGACTTTGAAACGCACGATCTTCTTCGAGTTGTTCGCACTCGCGTAGTACCATCCCTCTCGGAACACCAGACCACGGCATTCCAGAAGATCCGATGTCACTGGTTGGACTTGAGCAATCGTCTCTGCATTCTCGGAGACGGTCATCCGCAGAAACCCCTGATCCTCGCGGCCAATAACGAGCCGCCCTCGATCATCACATGCCAGGCTGACCCACGATCCTTCATTCGGTTGAGCGACGCGCAGCTGGGTGATCTCGAAGCCCGGTGCGAGGGAGAACCGTGGAGACTTGCCATTCCCCCCTTTGGCCTGCTGCCACTGTTCATAGTTATCGAATGGATCGTTCGAGATCCGTCGTCGACCCACTCCCCACAACTCCGGCCGCACGGCCCCGCCCAGGACTGGTTTTTGTGGCTTCTCGTTGAGGCTCACAATGGTCCACAGCTCGTCAGTCCGCACGACGATTCGCTGGCCGTCGGTTGCGAGAACGTCGATCTCGGCGGCTACCGCGGCGGGAGCACCAGAGACCGGCGTGATATCCACCTCGATCTTGTTCTCCCCCAAACGGAGGAAGTTGGTCACGTCCAATTCCTGCGTCTGGCAATACGGTTCAATCCGCAGGACTTGCTCTCCGTTCACTGTCACCAACGTACGGCAGAAGTCTCCCGCCATCCGGAGAGTTGCGGACTGAACTGCGGGCGACTGAAACGTCCGTAACAATCTCCCGGTCCGATCAACGCGTATCCACTGGGGAGTAACCAACGACGGGTTTCGATTCTCCGCTCGGCAGATCGTGACCACGCAAACGTAGACCGCCAGCAGAATTCTTATCGCATTCTTCATGTCAGTCCTCGTTCCTGAGTACACGCGGTTACATGCCCGTAACGAATTCACATCATGGCTTGGGCATTGTTTCGCGGGCATAGGCGACGTTCAACACATCATCCAGTGCATGGTAGATCGAATTCTTCAGCCGCTGGACCCGCTCGACCGCTCCGACCTGATGCTCGATCTTGCTGACGTGCCCCAGGCATGCCTCCAGCCCCTTGGCATAGGCGGCCCGCCCCTGATCATTCAGATTAGGCTCATAGAGGTAGACCGGAACGGCGGAGGTCGCACCGGCGAGACTCACCCCAAACCCGATATGTAACTCACCGGGTCCCGGGTAAGTCGATTGCCCTTTCAGATGAATTCCGTCGGCATCGTAGTTCATGTTGGAAAGGTAAGCCTCCTCTCCCAGCTGGAAGGTTTGCACGAGAAGCCGGTGGGCCTCCTGCGTCTTCGGCTGATACAACTCTTCAATGATCTCTGACAGCACGTCGGTCACATCACGTGAGACATCCGACATGATTTTGCCACCGAACGCGACATTCACCTCAACGCCCGGATTATTGATCGGCCCCTGGTAGTACAGCACGGAACGGCCCCCATCGGCATACAACCGCTGGATATGTTCTCCGGTCTTACGGGTATACGGCAGAAACCAGCGTTCCCGGTGACAACGGAATGGTGGGTAGACCCAGAAGCCCCCGGAGGTCCCAAACTTACAGTGCAGCTGGTCCACGAAGGCCTTGCGATCGGGCTCCTTCACGAACAGGCCGTGATGCCCCTGATCAAGAATGCTGTCGACCTGATTGCTGAGCGTGATCAGGTTCTGTTTGTCCTCAGCCGTAAACCCTGTGTTCCAATCGGCCCAGCTGATCGTGATGGCCGAGATGTATTTCCCCGGAGCCTGTTTGCGGATGTAATCCGCACACTTCGCCGTGATGTGGTTGTAGTAGGTCGCCAACACTGGCCATGTCTTCAGGCACTGCTCACAAGTGCATCGTCCCAGGTCAGACGCCTCCAGGTGATAGCCATCGAAATCGTACTTCAGAATGAAGTCGATGATCTTCTTCTGCCAGCCCCACGATTCCTCTCGCGACGCACACATGGCGTGAATGTTCGGTCCCTTCACTGCAGGGTCATGCTGAATGATCTTGTCGAAACCCCAGCTGTAGACGCCAAGCCCGTAGATCAGCTTGATCCCCAGCTCGCGGGCCGCCTTCTGAATGCGACGGACGCGGGCATCTCGTTCCCGATCGACAGCACTCACAATGTCGACCGGCCATCCCCAGGCGGCAAACAGTCCGAACACATCGAACATGTTGTAACCCGAAGCTGCCTGCAGCCGCATCGTTTCGATCAGGCTTCGTTCAGCCACCTCATCCAGCAGATCGGGCGGCCAGTACGCAAACGGCATCGCCTCCAGCCGCACATCATTGATCCACGCCCCGAACCCGATGCGATCCTCCATCGCCGGCCTCCCTGGTTTCGGGGCGAGATTTACACGCGGCTCCGCAGCCTCCGCCTGTACAGTCAGCGTACCGACCCCACCTGCCATGGCAGCTACAAAGTCTCGTCGACTGAGATGGAATGGACGATCTGAATCAGATGGCATAGCGATTTCATCCCCCCATGGTCGGTTTGGTTGCATTGATTGCTGATTGCTGATTGCTGTATTTGATTCTGAATCACTGACTGATTTCACTGGTGGGTAAATATCCGCGATACGGCTCGAACAGATCGTCGTTGGTCAGGGTGGTGTTCATCAGCGAGGGCGAGCCAAGTTGGGCATTTCTATGGTCTCCAATGCGGCAAGAGGAGGCTTGGATCTAGCGTAAGTCCCATTGGGCTGACACCCACTGCTCTTCCTGAGTCCTCCCCCCCACCAGATTTTGGGAAACAGCCCCCGGTCGGTCTGACTGCCGGGGCTGGCTTGTTACAATCACGCTCTGATCGTTTTCTCACCTCCACACGCCGTTTCGACGGACCACACGACTTATGGCCGACACACACGCCCTCACGCGACAGCTTCAAAAGAACAACGGATCGAAGATCGTCCTCCTCGTCTCCGATGGAGTCGGTGGACTCCCGCTCGAACCAGGTGGCAAGACGGAACTCGAAACAGCCAAGACACCCAACCTCGACAAGCTGGCTCAGCAGGCCGAACTCGGGCTGAGTACCCCCGTCCTGCCCGGCATCACTCCCGGCAGCGGTCCCGGACACCTGGGCCTCTTTGGCTATGACCCGCTGCAGTACCAGATCGGTCGCGGCGTGCTGGAAGCTCTCGGCATCGACTTCGACCTCGGGCCGAACGATGTCGCGATTCGCGGCAACTACTGCACCCTCGATGCAGCGGGGAACATCAGCGACCGCCGCGCGGGCCGCATCTCCAGCGAGGCAGCTGCGCCGCTGTGCGAGAAACTCGACAAGATCAAGATTCCTGGCGTTGAGCTGTTCGTACGGCACGTTCAGGAATACCGGCTGGTCATCGTCTTCCGGGCTCCGGGCCTGCAAG